>JAYWAQ010000451.1:0-4463 GCA_043782305.1 Burkholderiales bacterium | reverse complement strand
TATCAATCGAGCCCATGGCGCCATCAAGACCCAGCTCTTCCCTGCAGAATTTTTCATCTTCCCATGCCGCTTTGCAGGCGAGCACTTGCGCGGCGAAGGCCTCGTTGATTTCGATGGTGTCGAGATCGCTGAGCGTGAGGCCGTTCCTCTTCAGTATCGGCGTCGACGCATAGACTGGGCCGAGACCCATCTGCGCTGGATCGCAGCCCGCCCATTGGGTGTCGACGATTTTGCCGAGGATTGGCAGGTTGTGCTTCTCGACTGCGGCTTTGGTCGCGAGCACGAGCCACACGCCGCCGTCGGTAATTTGTGAGCTATTGCCTGCGGTGACGTTGCCGTATTTTTTGTCGAAGAACGGTTTCAGTTTCGCGAGCTTTTCCGGCGTGGAATCGGCTCTTGCGCCGTCGTCATCGTTGTAGACATTGCCCTTGCTGTCGATCAACGGAATCACTTCGTTTTTGTAGCTACCTGCGGCCTGCGCCGCGAGTACACGCTTGTGGCTCTCGGCAGCGAACGTATCCATCTCGACACGCGTGATGCCGAAGCGGAACGCGATGTTCTCGGCGGTCTGGCCCATGAGCAGACCGACTTTCGGATCAGTGAGCCCCTTCATCAGCGCGATCACGGGCGAGAGCAATGCAGTCGGCGACAGTCTGGCAAACGTGCCGACCTTTTGCCCCATCGTCTTCGCGCTGGCCAGCGCGGCAAACCACAACACCATTTGCTTCGAGTACAAGAGCGGCGCGTGCGACAGCGCGTCGACACCGCCCGCGAGTACCAGCTCCGAGCGACCGGCGAGCATGTTGTTGATCGCGCAATCGAGCGCCTGCATTCCGCTCGCGCAGTTCCGCATCACCGTCCAGCCAGTGACCTTGTCGCCGCAGCCGAGGCGCATCGCGACATAGCGACCGATGTTGACTTCATCCGGCGAAGGATTGGCACAACCGAGAATCACCTCGTCAAACTGCGTCGGTTCAATCGGCAGGCGGGACAGCAAGGCGCGGCCCGCGGCGACCGACAAGTCGGAAGCGGAAAAGGGGCCGGGCGCATTGCGGGCTTTCAGGAACGGCGTGCGTGTGCCGTCGACGACGTAGATGGGTTCACGAAGGGCTGCTGCCATGGCGGTACCTTTGGAAAAGTGGATTTAAGCGAACGCCAAAACGGTTCGAATGGCGTCGTGCTGGCTCGACTGATTGACTTTGGCGCGCAGGCTGCCGGCGAGAAACGGTGCGAGATGCCCGAGCACGGCGGCGTCTTCGTCCACCGCGCTGTCGCTGGTCGCGGCGAGTCCAGCCATCAATTTGCGCGCGTCCTCAGAGGCGAGTGTGGACGAGATGGCGTCCAGCATGAAGTGCAGACGCATCGACAAATCCTGCGCCGCGAGTTCGGGCAGCGCCCTGGCGAACGCGTGTACAAAGCGCGAGTTTTGTGCGGCGTAGCGCTCAGCGAGCAGGTCGCGCACGAAGGGCGATGAATCGGCGTAAGCACGACCTAAAAATTTGAGGAAATCTTCGCCGCCGTGCTCTGCGTCGCGCGCCAAGCGCAGCGCGGGCAAGAACATTGTGGCGATCAGTTGTTCGACGGTGTTGACAGCGTCGAAACCGTTCCCTTCCAGCGCGTCAAGCAGACGGACGCGCTCCAGATTCAAGGTGTCGAGGCGATGGGTCAGCACCAGTGCGAACAGCTCTTCCTTGCTGCCAAAGTGATAGTTCACAGCGGCGAGATTCACGCCCGCTTCGGTCGTGATTGCGCGCAGGCTGGTGGCGTCGAAACCGTGCACGATGAAGAGCTTTTCGGTTGCGGCAAGGATGCGCGTTTTGGTCGCTGCACGGCCCTCGGTGCGCACAGGTTTGCCAAATTCGCGCTCGCGGATTTTGAGTGCGGGGAAGCTGCTAGTGTTGAGCATGTCGAACGTCATCGGTGCCATCCAAATTTAATTTAATCGAACGATTCAAACAATTGTTCGATTTTGTACTAAATCCAGACTTTTGAGCAGTTTGCAGCTAGAAACCTTGCTCTAGGCGTTCGGCTCATTACAGCTTTTCTTCATATCTACCACAGCATAAGGGCTAGACAGCGCTTTAACGCGTAGTCGATAAGCTGACGCATGGGCCTTCCGCCCTTATGTAACGGCCTTTTCAGCGCTAAGCTGTTAGCTTCGCAATCCGCCGATAATGCAATTGCCGCCCGCGATACGCGCTGCCATCGTGCAGAGGCGCGGTGATCGCCGTCTCGGTCAGCACGAAACCGTTGTCCGCCATGTGGCGATGAAACGGCGTGCGGTTGGCGCGATTCGGGTCGATGATGAGCACTTCGCACGCGGCGTTGGCGTGCAGCTGAATGAAGCTCGCGAGCTGTGCCGGATGGCTGCGTTCATAGAGCACATCGCCGCCAATGATGAGATCGAAACAGCCGAGTGCGAGATTTTCGCGGCCCCAGTCGCCGGTTTGATATTTGAGCTTCGGCAGCTCGTTTAACAGCAGATTGGCCTTGAGAAAAGTCTCCGCCAACGGGTGATGATCGCTGGCCGTGATGTCGCCCTGCCGACGGTGCACGACCATGCTGGCAAGCGCGAGACCACAGCCGATTTCAAGCACCGTGAGCCCGCCAATGTCCCACACTTGCATGATATCGGCGAGCTTTTCTGACGACGGCCAGAGCTGCCCGAACAACGGCCAGGTGGCGGCAGAAATTCCGGCAGCGGCGGCCTCGCCTAACGGGTCAGAAAACTGCTGCCGATCCGAGAGCGAGCGCACTGTCATAGCGGCACCTCCCATGACGGGGACGCGCCGCGAACGCACAAGATAGTCGGGCATGGAGAACTACGCTTTCATACGAAATGCGTGCTCCGGAAGTCACCCTGACAGTGATCAGCCCAGCAGGCCAAAGGACGATTGTTTGAAACAAGGAGGGCAGGTTAGCCGCTTTGCGATGCAAAAATGCGGCGATCATGCTGTGAAGAGAATTCAGACGCTGTGTATTCTGCTCGTGGTGTCGCCGGTCAATGTCATAGCTGTTACCGTCAACGGATCGCGATTGGCCTCGGCCAGCTCTCGCGCGATCTCGGCACCGAACAGAAATACTGCCGACGAGTAGTACAGCCACATCAAAATCACGGCAAGGCTTCCGGCCGCGCCGAACACGTCCGTGGTGCCCATATTGGTCAGGTAAACACTGAATAGACTTTTGCCAAGCACGAACAATCCTGACGCACACGCCGCGCCAATCAGCGCGGCCCTGAACGAGACCGTCGCATCAGGCAACACGCGCAAGAGCACGGTGAACATCGTCGTCAACAGCAACAAACTCAAACCCTTTTCAAGCGCCCGGAATAGCGTTGTCGTTGCCGTGTCCGCAAACACCAAGTGCTGAAGCGCTGTTACGCCCGTATCCAGCGCCAGGGAAACGATGAGCAGGAACGCCAACCCCGAGACCAGCGCAAAGGACAAGAGTCGCGCCCGCATGATGGCTAATGTTGAATGCAGTAGCGGCACATCGGTCGACGGCGTCGCAATGAAAATCGTGTTTAACGCAGCTTTCAATTCGGCGAAAGTCACCGATGCGCCGACCACAATCACCATCACCGAAATCCACGTTGCGCCCGTTGATGCGCGCGACTTCCAGGCGCTTTGAACGGCCAGTTGCACGAACGCCGCAGCCTCGGGGCCGACCACCTGACGCAGCTGCCCGTAGAGCTGGCCCGAGGTGGCGTCCGCGCCAAAAAAATAGCCCGCCAGCGCAATGATGACCAACAGCATCGGTGCCAGTGAAAACATCGCATAGAACGCGAGCGCCGCCGAGAGCGCACTACATCGATGATCAATCCAGCCCAAAAGCGCGCGCCAGAACGTACCGCCGCCGACCCGCGTCATGCGTCGCGCGCGAGCCCAGCGTGACGCAGGTGGCCCGAGCGGATACATCGATGCGAGACTGGTTTTATTCATGGCTCGTTATGAGCGAGATCATTCGCGCAACAGGCGAACCGCCCAAGTGCCGCCGACCGCAGCGACCGCCGTGATGAACGTGCCCCACGCAATATCCAGCATCGCGACCTTGACTGGCCAGCCGTTGAGCGTTGCAAGATTGGTGAGATCGTAAGTGCAATAGGCAATGAAGCCGAGCAGCGCCCCGAGGCATGCCGCGCGCCATAAGCTGCCCGTCGCGACCGCAGGCATCACAGCGAACGCAACGACACCGACGATGTAGATCAGATAGAACGCAACCGCAGGCACCATGGCGACATCGGTGCGCATCAACGATCCCAATTCGGCACGATACAAGCGCCCGACCACCAGCCACAGCCAGAGCACATCAAGCACTGAGAGCACCAAAGCTGCGCCGCCATAGGCTGCGGCGTAAACGGAGAGGGCAGGATTCATGAGGCTTAAAGAAGTTAAATCGTGGTGACCTATTTTGCTACCGTGCGATGGTTCGTGTGAAATCGCCGCAACAAATTTCAGCTT
>JAYWAQ010000450.1:0-4468 GCA_043782305.1 Burkholderiales bacterium | reverse complement strand
TGTCGGGATCACCGGGATCATTGCGACGCGCACGCGCCGGATCGGTCGGCATGCGGCGAACCTTTTGCTCGACCGAGGCTGGCGTTTCGCGCAGATCGATGCCGTTGCCGTAGCTTTTGCTCATTTTGCGGCCATCGAGTCCGATGACTTTCGATGTTGGTGTCAAGAGAGCTTGCGGTTCCGGAAGGATTGTTTTGCGCGCCCCGGTGAGAAAGCCGAGCAGCGTTTCTTTCTCGGCGTTTGAGATCGAGCCCGCAGCCATCACCAAAGCTTTCGCCTGCTCCAGTGCCTCGGCATTGCCGTCCTGATTGAACGCAATTTTCAGGGACTGATACTGCTTGCCGACCTTGCCACCGAGCTTCTTGATAGCGGCTTCGGCCTTTTCAGCAAAGCCAGGTTCGCGACCGTAAATGTGATTGAAGCGTCGTGCGATTTCCCGACTGATTTCGAGGTGCGACACCTGATCTTCGCCGACCGGCACTTTGTTGGCGCGGTAGACCACGATGTCGGCTGTTTGCATGAGCGGATAGCCGAGAAAGCCGTACGTCGTGAGGTCTTTTTCTTTCAGGTTTTCCTGCTGCTCTTTGTAGGTCGGCACGCGCTCCAGCCAGCCGAGCGGCGTGATCATGCCGAGCAGCAAGGAGAGCTCCGCATGCTGCGGCACCTGACTCTGCAGAAAGATGGTCGACTGATTGGGGTCGAGCCCGGCGGCGAGCCAGTCGGTGACCATATCGAACGTAGACGTTTCGATCACACGCGGGTCATCGTAATGGCTCGTGAGAGCATGCCAGTCGGCCACAAAATAAAAACACTCAAACTGCGACTGCAACCTTATCCAGTTTTTAAGCGCGCCATGATAGTGGCCGATATGCATGAAGCCCGTGGGGCGCATGCCGGAGAGAACGCGATCTTTGAACATGGGGTTACAGGCCAACCAGAGCGCCGAGCGCCTGATAGGCGATTTTGTAGAGAGGAAACAGGATGGTGCCGAGAATGCCCACCGCAGACAAGCCAAGCACGATGAACAGGCCGTACGGCTCCAGACGCGAATACTGATACGACATCGGGCCCGGCAGCAGCCCTGCGAGAATACGGCCGCCGTCGAGCGGCAGGATAGGCAACAGATTCAGCACCATCAAGCCCACATTCCACGAGACGCCCGCGCGCGCAATCGCGTCAATCGAGGACACATCCGACACCTTGAGCACAATCGCCCAGCCAATCGCCATTACCAGATTGGCTGCGGGTCCCGCGGCAGCGACCCAGATCATGTCGCGCTTGGGATGCCGCAGATTGTTGAAATTCACGGGAACCGGTTTTGCCCAGCCAAAGAAAAACCCGCCAATCGCAAGCGTCAATGCGGGCACCAGCAGCGTGCCAATGGGGTCAATATGCTTGATCGGGTTGAGCGAAATGCGCCCGAGCATTTCTGCGGTACGGTCGCCGAACACGCGCGCCGCATAACCGTGTGCGGCCTCATGCAGCGTGATCGCGAGCAGGAGCGGGATCGCGTTGACCGCGATTACATAGATGATGTTGTCCATGGACCTATTTTAGGGGAGCGAGTGCTACGCGATTCCTGGCAGTTGGGGGCGGCAACGTGCCGGGCAACTACAAAGAAAAAGCCGCGTCGCTCATCGCGAACGCGGCTTTGGAAGATGTGCCTTGCAGAAGTCGCGAACTGTGAAAAGCCCTGGAACCCTTACGAATGCTCTAGAAGCGGTGACGTAGTGAGAATTGGGTCGAGGTCGCGTCTTTGCCGCCGAACGCCGTTACGCCACCGAGGAAGCCATTGCCACCCGCCAACGCCTGCCCGTTGGCATTATTGTTGATTTGTGTGACAGCCAGTGTGACATCCGTGCGCTTCGAGAACGGATAGGTAAACGCGATGCCGTAGGACTCGGAATCGGCGTTGGTCGCACGGCGATCATCAAAGCGCGAATAGCCGATGGTGATGGTCGAGACGCCCAACGGGATGCGTGCGCCGACGTGATACAGCTTGGCGTTTTGCATGAAGCGAGGCAGGATGCCACTGTCGACCAGGGTTGCTGGCACGCCGCCCGCGATGAGGCCCGCGCGCAGTTCAGGCGCGGACGAGCCGTTCGGCTCCTTGATCGCGGCGAAGAGCCCGAACAGGTTCACGAAACCGGCGTTGAAGTTGGCGCCCGCAGCCAGCGTGTTGAGCGACTTCTGCCCCGCGCTGTTGGTACGCTCGTTGTACCCGACACCGGCACCAAAGCGGTCGGACTGAAAGCCGCCATTGATACCGACCAGACGACCGTTCTTGGTGCCCGACGAGTTCTCACCGAACGCGTAGTAACCGGTGCCGAAGAAACCGTTCAATTCAATGCGATACAGGATCGAATTGCTCTCGCGAATATCAACACCGGCCGGGATGCCCGAAATCTGACCAGGTGACGCGGCGGTGGCGTTGGCGAATGCGTCGAATCGGTTGGTAATTTCGAACGCTGGCGTGTATTGACGGCCGACGAGCACCGCGCCGAACGGCGTGATCACGCCAACATAGGCTTGCCGGTCAAAGAAGCGGCCCGGCAAGTTCACACCGAGCGAGGTGCCGACGGCGCCGTTCAGCGCGGCTTGCACTGCCGGTGGCAGGCCGGCGAGAAAGCGATCCGGCAGCTGGTTGCCCGAAATCGTGCGGTTGGACAGCGAGCCCGTGTCCGCTTCAAAGCGATTTTCGAGCACGAAGGTAGCCTTGTAACCACCGCCCAAATCCTCAGTGCCGCGCAGGCCCCAACGCGAGCCCTCCATGATGCCGCTTGCCACTTGCGTGATGCTGCCGCCCTTGACGCCAGTGACGTTTTGCACGCCCACATCCACGATGCCGTAGAGCGTGACATTGGCGGTTTGCGCCATCGCCTGATGAACAGCCAGCGAGAGCGGGAGCACGGCAAGCACTGCGGCGCTGCGGGCGAATATTGAGCTTGATTTCATGGGGCCTCCTTGTTACGTTTTACGTCGGGCGCAACGTCTGGCGCGGTCCGAACCTATATCCGCATTCTGCACGGAAACCGTACGCCGGGGTGAACTACGCACCGCGATTAGGCGTCGGCGACAGCCCGTGTTGCGGGGTCGCAACCGGACAGCGTTTTAATCGCAGCAGGAGCGCACGAAATTCGGGAATCTGAATACAGCTTTCTGATGTAAAGACCATTTAACAAGGGCTGTATTGCCTTATTTCACTAAGTCGATAACATCATAAATGACGCTCTAGACCCTATTAAATATGGCTTATTCGATAAAGCTGTTTACAGTTGAGCAAACGTGTCAGGGCGCCACCCCCGACGCGATAAACAAGCTCGCGACATCGCTTTTCACCTGCGACAGCATGCAATTCTTTGCAATATCGCTCCGCTCGTGGCGCCGCCGGTATTCGACCCGACTGGCGCTTGGGCACAGATTTATCGGGCAAAACTCGTTAATGCAACAAAGATGCTTTAATCAAGAAACATGCGTAAAATGCAATCTAGTTTCATTAGTAGAGTCAACGATGTTCGCAATCGCCCTTTGCGCGCCCACAAAGAAACAGCTCAGCCACGCCATCGGCCTCGCGCTCCTGTGCCTCGGCGGCGTTAGCGCAGCAGCTGCACAAGTGGCTCCGGCTCCGGCCCCAGCCGAGACTCCGGTCACGGTCGACAAAGTCGTCGTGACCGCCTCGCCGTTTTCCGATCAAGACGAGCTGCAATCAGTGCAGCCGGCCGTCGTCGTCGGCAAGGCGGCGCTGTTGAAAGACCGCGCGGCGAGCCTGGGCGACACGCTCTCGACACAGCCCGGCGTCCAGTCGTCATCGTTCGGCCCCGGCGCGTCGCGACCGATCATTCGCGGGCTCGACGGGCCGCGCATCAAGACCGCGGAGAACGGCGTCGGCACGCTCGACGTCGCCACCATCAGCCCCGATCACGCGGTGTCGTCTGAAGTGCTCGGTGCGCGCCAGATCGAGATTCTGCGCGGGCCAGCTACGTTGCTTTACGGCTCTGGCGCGATTGGTGGGCTGGTCAACGTTGTTACCGATCGTATTCCGCAAGCGCACAGTGACGGCGTACGGCTGCTCCTCGACGGACGCCTGTCAACGGCAGAAAAGACACGCGACATCGGCGGGCAATTACGCGCAAGCGCAGGCCCGTTCGCCTTCACCGGCGAAGCCTCGGATCGCCGCACTGACGACTACGAAACGGCGCACGGCAAGCTCGCCAATTCCGACACTAAGGCAAAAAACGCGAGCCTCGGAGGATCGTACATTCTCACGAACGGATTTATCGGCGTCGGTGTCAATCATTTCGAGAGCAATTACGGCATTCCATCGCCCGACGCGGCTCGCATTGACCTATCGCGCAATCGCGTCGAGACATTGGGCGAAATCAACCATGTGTTGGGTTTGGAGCGCGTTCGCTTTAGCGCCGTCAACAACGAGTACAAACATGCCGAAATTGAGTCGACCGGCGCAGTC
>JAYWAQ010000449.1:0-12338 GCA_043782305.1 Burkholderiales bacterium | reverse complement strand
TTAGGTCTTTCGAGCGTCCCGTGAGGTGCAGTCGAGACTCACTGTCGAGCCAGCCAAGATCGCCCGTGGCGAGCCATCCGTCGTGGGTGAACGCGTTTGCGTTTTCGATGGGGTCGACGAACCCTGAGAATAAGTTCGGTGATTTGAACAGCACCATGCCCTGCTCACCGACGGGTAGGTCCCGGTCACTGGCGCCGCCTTGCTCGTCGAGCGCAACGATGCGTAGACTTATGTAAGGCAGGCGCAAGCCAACGCAGCCCGCAGGGCCGACAACACCCGGCGGCGTGATCGTTGAAATGCCCGCCATTTCGGTCATGCCGAGCGCCTCGTGAACATGCAGCCCGAAGAGTTTTTCGAAGCGCAACGATAGCTCGGGCGAGAGCGGCGCGGCTCCGGTTCGGCAATACCGAAGCGTTGAGATATCCGCACCGTTTATTGGCTCGTTGGCCAGCGCTGCGAGCACGGTCGGCACGGCGGAGAGCACGGTGGCGCGGTAGCGCTCAACCAGTCGCCAGTAGTTCTTGATCACGTCTCGATTGCGAAACAGTGACGTCGTCGGTATCACCACTTCGACGCCAGCGGACAGCGATGCCAGCGAGCCCGGCAACACGCCCGCGACGTGAAACAGCGGATAGCCGTTGATCGTGACGTCGGTTGGGCGCACGCCTTGCATCTTGACGCAGCCCCATGCGGTGAACACTTGGGCACCATGGCTGTGTCGTGCGAGCTTGGGTGCGCCTGTGGTGCCGCCCGTATGGAAGTATGCGGCGATGTCGCTCGGTGCGATATTGCGACCGCTAACCAAACAGTCGCTGCGCTCTTTTGCCCGCTCAGCTGCGAAATCGAGCACATCTGCGGGCAGCTCGGGGGAATGTTGTTCGCCGACGGGCGCGACGCGAAGCACCGCTATCAAGCTCGGCACTAGTGCCCGAATGCGCATCGCTTTTGACCAAAACCCGGACTCATCATCCGCACCCCATGCGATCAGCACCTTCGCGCGACCGGCATTCATCAGCGAGATCAATTTTTCGTCAGACAACAATGGATTGAGCGGCTGCACGATTCCCGCCGCTTCTCCACCCCACAGTGCAAGGTGATATTCGAGGCAGCCGGGCAACAGCACGGCGACAGCGTCGTCGGGCGCGAGCCCCAATCGATGCAGCAGGTTTGCGGTTTGATGAATGCCAGCGAGGAGCTCCGTGTACGACCATCGGATTGGCTCGTCGGTGGGGTCAGCACTGGTCAGAAATGTCAGCGCCGTTTTGTCGCCGAACGCGTGCGCCGAGTTGCAAAAAATCTCGTAGGTGCTGCGCACCGTGAGCGCCTGATCGAGCGGCGCGCGCTCCAAGCGCTCAACATCCGCTTCACACAAAATGGGAAATGAGGGTTCGAACGGACAGCCGCGCGGTGCTGGGGAAGTTTGTGGCGACAACGGGGATGACGGGTTGGATGCGTTCACGGCGTATTGGCGTAGTGTCGTTGGCAATTGCGAGAGAGATGAGTAAAGCACAACGGAGCCGGGCAGAGCCCGTGCGAACACCGAAACAACGCATTTTTGTCAGCACACGCTTGACATAGCATTGCCACAGTTTCAACGAGGAGAAAACTATGTTTAGTCATGTAATAGTTGGCGTCAACAATCTTGAAGCGTCCCGGAAGTTCTACGACGCGCTGCTTGGCACTGTGGGCGTCGCCCCGGGCATGGCCAACAAGAACCGGTATTTCTATCGCAGCCCGACCGGCACATTCGGCATCACGACGCCGATCAATGGCGAGCCTGCGACGCACGGCAACGGCAGCACCTTCGGCTTCAACATGAGCTCACCCGAGCAGGTCGATGCGTTCCACGCGGCGGGCGTTGCCAACGGCGGCACGACGTGCGAGGACCCACCGGGGTGGCGCGATGGCGCGGTCGGCCGGCTGTATCTCGCGTATCTGCGCGACCCGGACGGCAACAAACTGTGCGGATTACACCGTCCGGCAAAAAAAGAGTAGGAGCGCTCTGCCAAAACGTTATGGCCGGAGCGCAGGTGGCGTGAGCCTGCGCTCGAAGAACCCAAACATTTGCTCGATCAAAATTGCCATCGCGGCGACCGGGATCGCGCCCGCCAATAGCGTGACGTTGTCGTTTAACGCGAGACCCGTGACGATGCGCTCGCCGAAGCCACCGGCCCCGATGAAGGCAGCGATGGTTGCCGTGCCCACGGTGATCACGGCGGAGGTTTTCAGGCCGGCCATGATCGTGGCGCGCGCCAGTGGCAATTCAATCAAGCGCAAAATCATCGATGGCGTCATCGCGAGCGATTTCGCGGCTTCTTTTATGCCGACGGGAATCTGCGTCATCCCTGTATGCGTATTGCGCACGATCGGCAACAGCGCATAAACCGATAGCGCGATGAACGCGGGCACCAGCCCGATGCGCCCGGTCAACGGAATCAGCATCGCGAGCAGCGCTAACGAGGGGATGGTCTGCAACATGCCGGTTCCGCCGAGGATCACGGCCCCCATGCGCGGGTGTCTCGCCGCCGCCACACCCAGGGGCACACCGATCAGCACGCTAGCCGCTAACGAAAGTAGCACTAGTCCCAGATGCTCAGCGGCCAGGCGTGTGAAATCCGGTCCGAATAAGGTTGCCCAAAAACGTTTGGGAGTGCTGTTGGTGCTGGGAGCGATAGGAGCGGCGGGGCTGGTGTCGGTGCCTCCTTTTTGAGCAAGTTGGTTCCCGGACAGAAATTCCCGCGCCACGGCGTCGAAAGGTTGATTGTCAAGTTCGGCCGCTGCATTCATGCGCCGCATGGCGTTATCGTCGATACGACCGGCGAGCGACGTAATCGCCGCCCATGCTTTGGGAAAGCGCGTTGCCGCGTCAATCTTGTGCAGCAGCACCGCGTCGTAACGCGGAAAGTATTGTTTGTCGTCGGCCAGCACCGTCAGTTGATATTTACCGATCTTGGCGTCGGTGGAGTAAATGTCGATCACATCCACTTCGCCCTGTGCGACCGCGTCATAAGCCAGGCCGTGGTCGAGGCCGCGCAGCGATGTCCACGGCAAATCGTAGGCCGTCTTCAAGCCCGCCCAGCCATCCGCGCGGCCAATGAATTCCTGCGAAAGCCCAAGCCGCAGATTGCTGTGAGATTTCAGATCGGTCAGCGTGGCAATGTGGCGCGCTTGAGCAAGCCGGGTCGGAATCGCCAGTGCATACGTGTTGTTTAACCCCAAGCGCACCGACACCGCAAGCCCCATCGGTGCCAGCTTAGCGTTCATCTCGTCGAGCGACGGCACCGCGTCAAGCTTCAAAATTTCGCGTGCAATGGTGCCCGTATATTCCGGGTAAACATCAATCGATCCCGCCTGCAACGCCGCCAGCACAATGGCCGTATTGCCGAGCCCCCGCTGATGCACGGCCTTCGCGCCGCCCGCGGTGTCAGCCTGCTGACGCACTATCTCGGCGAGCACGTAGGACTCGGTGAAACGCTTGGAGCCGACCTTAAGCGATGGCGCGTCGGCAGCGTTTGCCGCACCGACGTACGCGAAACAGAAGAAGAGAACGATTCGTTGCCACATGTCAGCGATTATGACGTTTGTTTTGTGGCGTCAAATGGATCAACGTTTTGGGTCAGCGAGGACAGCTACGACGGGTCGCCATTGCGCAACGCTTCGATCCTCTCACCCATTGACTGCATGTACGATTTTGCGGCACTGATGGTCGTGATCTGCTGAAAGCTTTTCAGAATTTCGTCTTTCGCTTCTTCGCCGTCGTGGCACATTTCGAGTTCTGTTTTCAGTAAAATTTTTAGGAAACCAACCCAGTTGCCCGTTTCCGGCAGGGGTTGGTCGATGTCGACGGGCGTTGGCTTGTTGAGATTCTGAATGGGTGGCACCGGAAAGTTGAGCGTGCGCGGACAATCGGCGTCACTGCGCAGCGGCGAGTTTTCAAACAGGGAGCGAAGGTCGCTCGCCGCCTCGTCACGCGCTGTTAAATGCCCCATGCCGAGCATGCGCTGCACGGTCGCGAGGATAGACGTGTGGTCGTACAGCGTGTGATCCACGGTGCCTTTGGCGATCCGTGGCGAGACGATCACGGCGGGCACGCGCACACCGTACTGTTTGAAATCAAAGCCGTTCAGGTCTTTGAAGTGATTGACGTTACCGTCGCCCGGTGCCATCGCCGCAGGTGGCGTCACGTGATCATAAAAGCCGCCGTGCTCGTCGTAGACAATCACCAGCAGGCTCGTATCCCACAACGGCGAATTGCGAATGGCTTCGTACACCGCCTTGATCAGGCATTCGCCGCCGTAAGCATCGTCCTCAGGGTGCTGCGATGAGCCGTCCCTGTAAGTCGGACCCGGCCAGGGCGGCTGCTTGTCAAAAAAACTCGTGCCGAAATTCGGTTCGATGAAGGTGTAGGCGTATGGATAATCGCCTTTCAAATCGTTGGCGAAATTGTCAGCCCATGTCGTCGAATCTCTCGACGAATCGAGCGGATGAATATCGAGCAGACTGATGCCCGCCAACGACGCCACTTGCGGAATCCAGCCGCCATGCGCCCACTCTGACGGTGCACGAAAGCGATTGCAGTAATCGCTGTACAAGCGCCATTGCTGACTCGCGCCGGTCAACGCCTGGTAAATCGAGCCGTGTTCATAACAAAAGCCGTGAACGTGCGATTCCCATTCCACTTCCTCCAGCGTCTTTGGGCTGCGGTCCAGACAGGCCGAGGATGCGCCATGCACAAAAAATCGATTGGGCCACGTCGGCCCTGGCATCGACGAATACCATTGATCGCAGATCGCGTATTCGTTGGCAAGTTGCGCGATCACTGGTAACTGAGCGAGCGTGTTGAAGCAAGCCATGATGTCGCCCACGTGATCGGCAGTGGGCGTGCCAGTACCTTCGCTTAAGGACGTGGCGTAGCTTTGTACAAAGCCGCCATTACCGCCAGACAACTGCAAAGCTACATCCGCGAACTCATGACCGGGATCAGTCGTCATGCTTGCAGGCGCACCGTCCTTCACGTGGTAGGCCTGATCGCCAATGGAATTGCTCTCGGCAGTCGTTGCCGCGTTGATGCCCGGAATGCCCGACATCGCAAAGATGTGGTCGAAAGAATGATTCTCCAGCATCAATACGAACACGTTAGTAATGGTCGCACTGGCTCCCGGATTTTTCACTTCGGACGCAGTCATGGCTAATCTCCACAAGAAAGTTGCAAGTGACAGAAATGTTCGACCCCGTAACGGTATCGCAGTATTGGCGCGAACAGGAGATTAATGGCGACCCGCCGGACTTGACCTGGAGGCGTTTCGCGCGGTCGTTGCGGCAATGCTGCCACTCGGCGATCATGCGACTACGTGGCTTTACCGAGTTCATGAAAAAAGCAGCGCAGGATAAACCGCACTGTTGCCCGGCGTCGGCACGCTGTATTGAAGCCGGAGATGACTCACCCGCCCCGACAATCACCGCAAATCTAATGGCTTCCCCCGTGGCTGATTCTCCTGATTGGGCGCATGCCTTCGTGGTTCGATCAGTGTCGTCAGTCGGCTTAGTGTCCAGCACCGTGGTGCGCGCACGGCAAGCGCCGTCGGAAGGCTGCCAGTACGTAGCCTGTCGCCCGACATCACGCTCTTCCTGGACGCGCTCAGGCCGCAGCTGGGCTAGGATGGCGACGCTCAGGGATCGTGCTTCGGTACATGCTGGGACTGCGCGGAAATGCGCTCAGGGCAGGTATTGTCGGCGCAGGGCCACGTCCCGTTGGACAGATCGAAACCTACATCCAGTCGCTGATGCCATAGCAGCCAGGTATGTTGTCAGGATGCTGGAATCGTCGACAATAGGACGTTGTTGACGACTGTAGTGAGACTCGCGTGGCGCAAGTTGATTTATCGAAACTGAGTTTGAACAAGTCAGGCACTGCGACCACTGCGCTTGCCGCACGACGCCGAAAAAAGTGGATCAAGTGGGGCATAGTCGGTGTGCTCGTGCTTGCCGCCATCGGCGCGATGATTGCACGCCGGGCCACGGCACCCACCGAGGTCGAGCTTGGCACCGTCACGACGGCATTTCCTACGCAGGGATTCACCTTGCTCAACGCGACGGGCCGCGTCGTAGCAGCGCGCAAAGCAGCGGTGTCGACCAAGGCGACCGGTCGACTTGAATTCCTCGGCGTGCAGGAAGGCAGCGTAGTGAAGGCAGGGCAAATCCTGGCGCGGTTGGAGGCGTTGGACGTCAACGCGACCCGTGATCAAGCGCGCGCCGGCACCACCGCCGCGCGAGCGAATCTCACGCAGGGCGGCACGGAGTTGACTGAGGCTGAGGCGAACTTTCGGCGCACCCAGGATTTGTTCCAGAAGAACTTTGTTTCGGCTGCAACCCTTGACACCGCCAAGGCGCGGCTTGATCGCGCCAGAGCGAACATGGCAAGTTTAAGTGCGGCGATTGGCGTGGCTGAAGCGCAAACGCGTTCAGCCGCGGTCTCGGTGGAGCAAACGGTGATTCGCGCGCCGTTCGACGGCGTGATCCTGACCAAGAACGCCAACGTCGGCGACATCATCACGCCGTTTTCGTCGGCTGCCGGCTCAATCGGCGCGGTGGTGACGATGGCCGACATGAGCACACTTGAAGTCGAAGCCGATGTTGCCGAATCAAGCATCGCAAAGGTTGCGGTGAGCGCCCCATGCGAGATCACGCTGGACGCGTTTCCCGATGTGCGCTTGCTTGGTGAAGTGTCGCGTATCGTGCCGACGGTTGATCGCGCCAAAGCTACGGTTTTGGTGAAGGTTTCGTTCGTGGAGCGTGATGCGCGCGTGTTGCCGGACATGAGTGCGAAAGTGGCGTTCTTCAAACAAAAACCCACCGATGCAGATCGAAAACCCGTGACTTCGGTTCGCAAAGAGGCGTTGGTAGAGCGTGACGGCAAGCCCGTGCTGTTTGTGTTCGACGGAAAAATTGCAAAGCTGACACCGGTGCCCAAAGGCCGCGATCTCGGTGAGAGCGTTGAGGTCTCGGGCGTAAAGACAGGCGACCGCGTGGTGCTCAAACCATCGGCCGAGCTGCGCGATGGTGCGGCAGTGGTTCAGGCCGCGAAGAAATGACCGACGGCGCGAACGAGATCAAGCGTCCGCTAGTCCAGATTAAGAATCTGTCGAAGCATTACACGCGTGGCGATCAGGATGTGCCCGTGTTGACCGACATCACGCTCGATATTCCCGAGGGTGATTTCATCGCGCTGATGGGGCCGTCCGGTTCCGGCAAATCGACCCTTTTAAATTTGATCGCTGGCATCGACAAACCGAGTGGCGGTGAGCTGTTGGTCGGTGGACTCAACATTGCCGAATTGTCGGAAGCCGAGCTGGCCGACTGGCGCGCAGCCAACATCGGTTTCATCTTTCAGTTCTACAACCTGATGCCGGTGCTCACTGCATTTGGCAACGTCGAGTTGCCGCTGATGCTCACTGACTTGTCGCGCAGCGAACGCAAGGAACGCGTCGAGTTGGCACTATCGCTCGTCGGCTTGTCCGACCGCATGGATCACTACCCCAACGAACTCTCAGGTGGTCAGCAACAACGCGTAGCCATTGCGCGTGCATTCATCACCGACCCGACCCTGATCGTTGCCGACGAACCGACCGGCGATCTCGACAAAAAGAGCGCTGAAGACGTGCTCGGGCTGCTCAAGCAATTGAACAAAGAGATGGGTAAAACCATCATCATGGTCACCCATGATCCGGGCGCAGTGAAATCGGCTACGCATGTGACGCATCTTGAAAAAGGTGAGTTGTTGGGGACTGAGTTGGTGACGGGATGAGCGCGACTTCCGAGCGGCAGGTTCTGTCCCCTCCCCCCCGGTGGGGAAGGGTTCGGGAGAGGGCGACGGCCGCCTGGCGAGCAACGCTGGATTTGATCGCCGCCATCACCCTCTCCCGGGCACTCTCCCCTCAAGGGAGAGGGTGCCTCTGATGATTTTTCAACTCATCATCAAGAACATTTTCCGTGCGCGGCTGCGCAGCCTGCTCACGGTATTCGGCCTGATCGTTGCTGTGGTCGCATTCGGTCTACTGCGTACCGTCGTTGACGCCTGGTACGCCGGCTCCGAGGCGGCCGCCGCCAATCGACTGATCACGCGCAACGCCATCTCGCTCACCTTTACGATGCCAACGTACTACAAAGACCGCATCCGCGCGGTTGAAGGCGTGACGCAGATCAGCACCAGTAACTGGTTCGGTGGCATCTATCAGGATCCAAAGAATTTCTTCCCGCAGTTTGCCATCACCCTGCCAGTACATTTTCAGATCTACAACGAGTATCTGCTGCCGCCGGAGCAGATGGACGCGATGATGAAAGACCGCCGGGGATGCCTGATCGGGCGCGCGCTGGCGGATCAATACGGATGGAAAGTCGGCGACACCATTCCGCTGCAGGGCACGATTTATCCGGGGACCTGGGAGTTCACGGTGCGCGGCATTTTCGACGGTCGTGACGAAGGCACGGTGACGCGCCAGTTCTTTTTTCATTGGGACTATTTGAACGAGCGCATCAAGCAGTCGCAGCCTCGTGCAGCAGATCGTGCTGGTGTCTACGTTGTCAGCATCAAAGACCCACAACGTTCGGCCGAGATGAGTCAGAAAATCGACGCTGAATTCAAGAACTCCATTGCCGAAACATTGACCGAAACCGAGAAGGCGTTTCAGCTTGGATTTGTGGCGCAGTCCGAGGCGATCGTCGCTGCGATTCGCATCGTGAGCTTTGTCGTCATCATCATTATTCTGGCCGTCGTTGCCAACACGATGGCAATGACTGCACGCGAGCGAACGAGCGAATATGCGACGCTCAAAGCGCTCGGTTTCAGTCCGGGGTTTGTGGCAATGCTGATCCTGGGTGAATCGCTGGCCTTAACCCTGCTCGGCGGGCTCCTGGGCATCGCTGCTACGTTTCCCGTCATCAGTGGATTCAAGGGCAGCATCGGGGCGATCTTCCCGGTGTTCAGGGTGTCACAGGAAACGCTGGTTTACCAATTCGTGGCAGTGGCAACGGTGGGTTTGCTCGCGGCGATCGTGCCTGCGATTCGCTCAGCGCGGATCAAGATTGTTGATGGCCTGAGGCACATAAGCTGAAGCCCGTCGCATGAAGATTCCCTTCAGCTACATCTCCCGGAACCTCTGGACAAGACGTCTCACGACGCTTCTCACTGCGGGCGGCATGGCGCTTGTCGTGTTTGTTTTTTCAGCAGTGTTGATGCTCGATGCCGGACTCAAGAAAACACTCGTGGGTACTGGCAGTTTTGACAATGTGATCCTCTTGCGGCAAGGCGTGCAGACCGAAATTCAGAGCAGTGTGTCGCGCGACCAGGCGGCGCTGATCGAGACCAATCCATCGGTCGCACGCAACAGCAAAGGTGAGGCACTGGTGTCAAAAGAAATCGTTGCATTGATCGGCGCACCCAAGAAGGGCGACAACAAACCGCAAAACGTCGTCGTGCGCGGACTGACTGAAGTCGGCGCCGGATTGCGCCCGCAGGTGAAGCTCATCGAAGGCCGATGGTTCTCGCCCGGCGCGAGTGAAATTGTGGTCGGAAAAAGCGTCAATACAGGCTTCGAAAACATGGATTTGGGACAGTCAACGCGCTTTGCCGGACGTGACTGGCGTGTGGTCGGGGTCTTCGACGCGGGCTCATCCGGCTTTGATTCTGAGGCGTGGGGCGATGTCGAACAAATCGGTCAAGCGTTCCGTCGCTTTGGGTATTCAAGCGTGATCGCACGACTGATTGATCGCGGTCAGTTTGAGCGGCTCAAAAGCGACATTGAAGCCGATGTGCGCCTGAAGCTCGACGTGAAAGTCGAGCCGCTTTTTTATGAGGAACAGAGCAAGGCGTTGTCGACCTTCCTGTCGATCCTTGGGCTTGCGCTGTCGTTCATTTTTTCCATCGGCGCCGTCATCGGTGCCGCGATCACAATGTATGCGGCAGTGGCCAATCGCACCGGCGAAATCGGCACGTTGCGGGCGCTCGGCTTTCGGCGCTCTTCGATTTTGTGGGCGTTTCTGGGTGAGTCTATTTTGCTGGCGCTCGTTGGTGGCGTAATTGGACTCGCGGCGGCGTCAGTGCTGCAACTGTTCACGGTTTCGACGCTCAATTTCACATCGTTCTCGCAGCTCTCGTTCGGCTTCTACTTGACGCCTGTCATCGCGCTACAAACGATTGCGTTCGCGGTTTTGATGGGCATCGTTGGCGGCTTCCTGCCGAGCGTGCGCGCGGCTCGCATGGAGATTGTGGACTCATTGCGAGCGGGCTAGCCTCAGTGCGCAGCGACGAATAGGTTCTCTGCGCCTCCTTTGACGCAAATCAGCGCTTCGTAGTGCGATTCCGATGTAGGCTGTGGCCATGACTACTACCGACCCTGACCCCGCCAACGCGACGCCCAGAATCGAGCCGCAGTCGCCAGCCTCCAATCTCGCGCTGCGACGCGTGGCGATTGACACATGGCGAGAAAACGTTGCCTACCTCCATCGTGATTGCCAGGTGTATCGCGCTGAGGGGTTTCAGGCATTGTCGAAGATCGAAGTGCGAGCCAACGGACGCCAGATTTTGGCCACGCTGAACGTGGTCGACGACGCCGCGATTGTCGGGTGTCACGAGTTGGGGTTGTCCGAGGACGCATTTGCGCAACTGGTCGCAGCGGATGGCCATGTGGTGTCCGTCTCCCAGGCGGAACCCCCTTCCTCAATCGCTTCGTTGTTTCGGAAAATTGACGGCGAACGATTGGGCCGCGAGGAGTTTGCGGCCATTATTCGCGATATCGCAGGCCATCGCTATTCGAAGATCGAACTCACCGCGTTTGTCGTGGCGTGCAACCGGGCGGAGCTCGATCGCGAGGAAGTGTATTTTCTGACCGAGGCGATGGTTGCCAGCGGGCGGCGTCTCGACTGGCGCGAGCCGCTGGTGGTGGACAAGCACTGCATCGGCGGCATTCCCGGCAATCGCACCTCCATGCTGGTGGTGCCAATTGTGGCGGCGCATGGGCTGCTCTGCCCAAAGACGTCGTCGCGTGCCATCACCTCACCGGCGGGCACGGCAGACACCATGGAAGTGCTTGCCAACGTCGAATTGCCGTTTGCCAAGTTAGACGCCATTGTGAGGGAACTTCGCGGCTGTCTGGCATGGGGCGGCACGGCCGACATTTCGCCTGCTGATGATGTCTTGATATCGGTTGAGCGCCCGCTGTCGATTGATTCGCCGGGGCAAATGGTGGCCTCCATCCTGTCGAAAAAAATCGCGGCAGGTTCGACCCATCTGGTGCTTGACGTGCCGATCGGGCCAACGGCGAAGGTTCGATCCATGCCGGAGGCGCAACGACTGCGGCGGCTGTTTGAGTATGTTGCGCGGCGCATGCATCTCTCGCTTGATGTGGTGATCACTGATGGCCGTCAGCCCATAGGCGACGGTATCGGCCCGGTGCTTGAAGCCCGCGATGTGATGCGAGTCCTGGAGAACGATCCGCGTGCGGCTAACGATTTGCGACAAAAGTCGTTGCGGCTGGCAGGTCGCCTGATTGAATGCGATCCGGACGTTCGTGGGGGTGACGGCTTCGCAGTGGCACGAGATATTCTCGATTCAGGTCGCGCGCTCGCACGTATGAACGCGATCATCACAGCACAGGGCAGCAAGAATTTCGATCACAATCATGCGCAGCTCGGCGTGCTCACGTACGATGTCTGCGCGGCGCAGTCCGGCACTGTGGTTGGCATCGACAATTTCCAGATTGCGCGCATCGCTCGCCTGGCAGGTGCGCCCAACGTCAAAGGTGCGGGCGTTGATCTTTTTCACAAACTCGGTGCGGCGGTGAAAAGCGGCGAGCCACTGTACCGCGTGCATGCTTCGTTTCCGGCCGATCTGGAGTTTGCGCGACACGCCAGCTCGCGCGCCAGTGGCTACAGTATTGGCGCAGCCGCTGATGTGCCGCATGTGTTCGTGGAGTTTTGATGAACACGCTGCTGCTTCATTTCGAAGACGAAACGGCTGCGGCCCATCGCATCGCGAGTGCGGCGGGCATGCCTTGCACGACGATTCTTCGACACCGCTTTCCCGATGGCGAGTTGAAGCTCACGCTACCCGCCGAGCTGCCCGAGCGGGTCGTATTGCTAAGAACACTGGATCGCCCCAACGAAAAGCTGGTGGAACTGTTGTTAGTGGCGCGAACGGCAAGACCGCTTGGTGCAAAGCACATGACGCTGGTGGCCCCGTATCTCGCCTACATGCGTCAGGACATTGCGTTTAACGTCGGTGAGGTGGTGAGTCAGCGCGTGATCGGGGCCTTTCTGGCGGACTTGTTCGATGCGGTCATCAC
>JAYWAQ010000448.1:0-4477 GCA_043782305.1 Burkholderiales bacterium | reverse complement strand
GGTTGGTGGACGCGGCTGTTTGGCTAATTGTGGCTGGGGCACGTTATGTTTCATTGCTCGGTTTGGGTTTTGGTGATTGTGGCAAAGGCCTGTTCACTGATGCGCTCACGCGAACGCTCACCGCGCATACCGTCGTGCGTTTCAACGGTGGTGCGCAGGCGGGGCACAACGTCGTGTTGCCCGATGGACGGCATCACACGTTTTCGCAATTTGGTGCCGGTAGTTTTGTTGACGGGACCGTGACTGTGCTGGCGAGTCCGGTGGTCGTGCATCCGTCGGCGCTTCTGGTTGAAGCGCGGGCGCTGGAACGCGTCGGATTGGCTGACGCCATGTGGCGACTGATGATCGACGGGGCGTGTCGCGTGACGACACCGTTTCATCAGGCTGCCGGGCGCTTGCGGGAGTATCTGCGCGGCTCGGCGGCGCATGGCACATGCGGCGTAGGCGTCGGTGAAACAGTGGCTTTTGCGTTGATGCACGCGGATGCCGCGCTCACTTATGCCGAGCTTCATTCGACCGCGTTGGCGCATGAAAAGCTTCTGCGAATTCAGCAAATTTTGTGTGCTGACATTGGCTCGTTGCTCACCGATCCCCTGACCGATTCAGCACTGATTGATGAATGGAAATTGCTCAGTGATGCGAGCGTTGCCGGGCGCTGGCTTGATCAGATTGCGTCGGTATTGCATGCCGTGAAAGCGCAGTCGAAAGATGCCATTGCTAAGCGATTGAGTCGTCCAGGGACTGTTATTTTTGAAGGTGCGCAGGGCGTGCTACTCGATGAATGGCATGGCTTTCATCCGCATACGTCGTGGAGCACGATCAGCACCGACGCCGTTGAAAATGTGCTGACTGCGGTTGGGGTTTCAGCGAAGGTCGAGCATTACGGCGTATTGCGCTCGTATCTGACGCGGCATGGTGCGGGTCCGTTTCCCACGCACGACGGCGCGTTGAATGTGCTCGCGGAGCCGCACAATAGTGCTGCGAGCTGGCAAGGGGAATTTCGGCGAGGGCATCCGGATGCGGTGTTGCTTCGCTATGCGCTCGATTGTTTGGGCAAACTGGATGGATTGCTGGTCAGCCACCTCGATGTGTTTGACCGAATTGCCGGTTTGCGTTGGTGCGAGGCTTACGCTCATGCGGAGCGACTTGAGGTCAGCAGAGCGCACGACCTCGCGCATCAGTCGAGACTCACCGCGTCACTCAATGCGGCAGAGCCGTGTTACGAAGCGGAGCCGATGACCTGCGCCGATGATTTATTGCGGCGAATTGAGGCTACGTCCGCGCTACCCGTTCGCTGGACGAGCAACGGCAACACGCACGCATCCGTTCGCGCTCGCATCAGATATTGAACGCATCGCCGCATGAAATATCGCGGCCCATCATCCGGCCCGATGACCCTGTCGTTTGCAGCGCGCCGTCACGCCACCTCACGACGTTGTAAATCGCTGCGAACGTGTAGTCCGGAACGTTGCCGCCCGACGTGCCGACGATCTCGCCGCCCCGACGTACGTTGTCGATCAGCCAGCCGGGCAAGGTGAGGTGAAAGGGATTGCGCGAGACTTCGCCGACATGACAGGCGAGCGCGCTGATCATGTCGCCAACGTGTGCGGCCGTTAGCTCGACGAGCAGGTTGGCCTCCGTCATCGTGGACCAGTATTCGGTAAACGTGAGGGTTGTGGTGAAGCCCGGTGAATTCGCCGACACCACGGCGAGCGCGTCGAGCGTCAGGTGATGCGTGCCAATGTGCGTGTTCTGTGCGTCAAGCGCGTGCGGACAAAGCACCAGCGCGGGTTTCAAGGCGGTCAGCTTTTCGGCGAGTAGACGGACGCAATTTGACCAATGCGAAAGGTCGGTTTCGCGTGTGTGTGCAGAAACACGGCTCAGACCCCGCTCGGCGAGCAACATCGGCTCGAAGCCGATGCACGAGCAGGCGGCGAAGAATTCGTCCGCACGCGCGAGCTGGCGCGCCGGATTACTGCCATGCGTGACAGCAATGGCGACCACACGCCAACCCGACTCCCCCAGCAGACGAAGTGGCAATCCACCGCCGATACATTCATCATCGGGGTGCGGCGCAACGATCGCGCAGACAGGACCATTGTGGCTGGGTGCCGGAAGCGGATTGGCCGCGCGCCAGGCCGCTGCACGTTGCGCCATGTCAGACGCTGGCAGCGCTTTCGCACGGCGCATCAGCGCATCGATGGCGTTAACAAATTCATGCAGCGGCTGAGCAGGCTTGTCGTCGATCACGCTTGAGCATAGCCCAGAGTTGGGAGGCGGGAGTGGCGTGGTGCGCCGCTACGGTCCCTGCCGTGCAACGCAGAGACTTTGCAGCCTTTTTCAATCAGCTTTATGGTCATACGTTTACGCGATCAGGGATATCGCGCGAATATTGCAAAAGTCGACTTTTAGAATTTGTCGCTTCTACCCCTTTCAAATGCTTCGATTTAAGTAAAAGCTGTTTGTGCCAATGGCCACTCGCGAGCCAGCATTCCGTAGACAAATGTGTCCCTCAGGCTCCCTTGCGGCGTGCGGCGTTCTGAACGCAAATGTCCTTCGCGTTTATAGCCAACGCGCTCCAGCAATCTCCAGCTTCCTTCATTCGCAGCGTCGCATGTCGCCCAGATACGGTTCAGTCCAACCGCCTGCATTCCCAAGTCTGTTACCAGCCTCAATGCCGCTGTGGCTATGCCGCGTCCTCGCGCCTCCTTGTGCAGAAAATATCCGATTTCTCCCATCGGTACTTTCCAGTCGAACGCATGAATGCTGATGCCACCGTACAACTCGGATTCGTCGAGCGCCCAAATGCCGTAAACCAGAGATTCGCGTGCAAGCCACTTGGCGTGCATACGTCGCGCGTAGCGTTCTGAGTCTTCGACCGCAGGATACTCGTCAACCCAATCGACCCAACGTTTCAGGTCCTGACGATCAAGATCAACCGCCTTGAAAATGGCCGTACCGTCGCCCGCACGATAAGGGCGCAGCACGATTTGCTCGTTCGTGATCCGCGTGGGCACGTCAAGTAACTCTGGCCTTTCAATCGCGGGCATTACGCCTCTCCTTTGCCCAGATTCGCCCCCGCTTTGAGCGAGGCTTCGATAAACGGATCAAGATCTCCGTCCAGCACCGCGCCGGTGTTGCCGGTTTCGTGATTGGTGCGCAAATCCTTGATGCGCGACTGGTCGAGCACATAGCTCCTGATCTGGTGGCCCCAGCCGATATCGCTCTTGGTGTCTTCCAGCTTTTGCTGCGCTTCCATGCGGATGCGCATCTCGTGCTCATACAGGCGCGAGCGAAGGCGCTTCCAGGCAACGTCGCGATTGCTGTGCTGGCTGCGGCCATCCTGACATTGCACGACGATGCCCGTCGGAATGTGCGTCAGGCGCACGGCGGAATCGGTCTTGTTGATGTGTTGCCCACCCGCCCCACTGGCGCGGAAGGTGTCCGTGCGCACGTCGGATGGATTGATGTCGATGACAATCGAATCGTCCACTTCGGGATAGACAAACACCGAGGCGAACGAGGTGTGGCGACGCGCGTTGCTGTCAAACGGGCTCTTGCGTACGAGTCGGTGAATGCCGGTCTCGGTACGTAAATAGCCGTACGCATAGTCGCCAGTCAGTTTGATGGAGGCGCTCTTCAGGCCCGCGATGTCGCCATCGGATTCTTCAAGCACTTCAACCTTGAATCCCTTGCGTTCGCCGTACCGACAGTACATGCGGAACAGCATCTGCGCCCAGTCTTGCGCTTCGGTGCCGCCAGAGCCCGAGTTAATGTCGAGGAAACAATTCGATTCATCCTGCTCACCAGAGAACATGCGTTTGAACTCCAGTTCGGCGAGAACGGCCGTGATCTTGTCGACATCCGTTTTGAGGCTAAGTAGCGTCCCCTCATCACTTTCCATCGCGGCTAATTCAAGCAGCTCGGCAGCGCCTTCGGAGTCCGCAGTCAGTGTGTCAATGTGGCTGATGACGTCATCAATCAACCGCTTCTCACGCCCAAGTTCGCGCGCGCGATTGGCGTCGTCCCAGACTTTCGGATTTTCGAGTTCGGCGTTGAGTTCTAAAAGGCGTTGCGACTTTTTGTCGTATTCAAAGTAACCCCCGAAGGTGGTCGACTTTGCCGCGCGCCGCGTTGATGGCGTGTTTGAGTTCGTTGCTTAAGTCGTCGACATTCATGGCTATTCATTTCCTGAGGTGTAGCCATTGATTTTATCGACGTACCTTCTTTTGGGACCGCTGTACAGACCGCCAATAAAAAAGCCAGGCATTTGGCCCGGCTCGAAGGGATCAGTGAAGGTGCTGTCCGGATGGACAGCACCGACACGGGATGTTGCTTGATCTACGCCTACAGCTCGTAGCGTCGGCTTGCCTGCCCGCGCAAGCTTCGCCCCGCGAGAGCGGCCAGCAAGAGCGCAATGGCCCACCACGGTGCCGTTGGGATCGGCTCTGCCGGGGGAACCACTGCCGTCACACTG
>JAYWAQ010000447.1:0-1558 GCA_043782305.1 Burkholderiales bacterium | reverse complement strand
GAGAAGAGCGACTATATGCCGCGTCGCCAGTACATGATGCTCAACTGGCGAGTGCTCGATCTCGACAAAATGCTCGATCAATTGCGCCTCGCCGACGTGCGCGTCGATGACAAACTGGAAGTTTCCGAGCAAGGCCGATTCGGCTGGGCGTACGACCTTGAGGGCAACAAGTTTGAGCTCTGGGAGCCGCCGAAGAACGGCTAAACCCACTGAAAATGCGCATCGCGATCATTGGCACAACCGGTTCCGGAAAATCAACGCTGGCCGCCAATCTGGCCGTGGAATTGCACATCCCGCATACCGAGCTCGACAATCTGCACTGGTTGCCAGGGTGGCAGGAACGCACGGATACCGAATTTCGCGAGCTGGTTGATGTTGCAACCCGGCAAACCGCATGGGTCATCGACGGCGGCTACTCGGTGGTGCGCGATCTCGTTTGGGGACGCGCCGACCTCATCGTCTGGCTGCACTACTCGTTTGCGACGACCGCGTGGCAGCTCATTCGACGCACCATTCGGCGCAATAAGCAGAGGGTGCCTTGCTGCAATGGCAACTACGAGTCGGTGAGGCGCTCGCTCGGCCATGATTCGATATTGCTCTGGCTGCTGAAATCGTACGCGAAAAACCGCAGAGCGTTTCCGCGGGCGCTGAAGCAGTATCCCGGTGCGCAGCAGGTTGTGCTGCGTTCGCCCGTCGAGACTTCGCGATGGCTCGAAGCGGTCAGTTCGACGCGTGAATCGTGACGCTTCCGGATGCGGACACGGCTAATCTGCCTGATTGCGCATCCAGTCCGCCGTTCCGGACAGTTGTCCCATCAACCAGTCGGCGAGCCTGGAATCAATTTCGCAATCTACGAGTGCTAGTCGCATACACGCTGTCCAGGCATCGCGCTCCGGCGACCCGATGGGGAAGGGCATGTGCCTTGCGCGAAGTCTAGGGTGGCCAAACCGTTCAACATAGTGATTCGGGCCGCCCATCCAGCCGCACAAAAACCAGTAGAGTTTGTCGCGCGAGCCATCCAGAGTTTCGGGGTGAAGTTTGCGGATGCCCGCAAACTCGGGGTCAAGATCCATGTGATCGTAAAAGGTGTCGACCAGCTTGCGAATGCCTGCTTCGCCGTTGAACAGGACGTATGGGCTGTCGGTCGATGGGTTCAAAGTGACACTCATGCGCGCCCAAAATCCTGCTGCAACACGGCCCGAAAAGTGCGCAGCATCGCTGCAGTCGCGCCCCAGATATAGCGCTCGTGAAACGGTACAGCCCAGTACTCGCGAGGCTTGCCTTCACGCATGAAGGTGTCGCGTCGCCAGTTTTTATCGTCGAGCAAATGCGCTAGCGGCACTTCGAATGCGTCAGCAACCTCAAACGGGTCACACACATACGTTTGTGGCTGCGACTTTGCCACGACAGGCGTGACTTCATAAGCGGTTACCGTCACGTAGGGCGGCAGGGTGCCAACGATCTGAATGAGTGATGAATCAGTTCCGATTTCTTCATTTGACTCGCGCAACGCCGTGGCGACGAGATCGGCGTCGCCTTCATCCTGACGACCGCCGGG
>JAYWAQ010000446.1:0-1563 GCA_043782305.1 Burkholderiales bacterium | reverse complement strand
TGCGGGAATGGCCAGGATTGCGACGCAAAGTACTTCGGGGCTGTCACCTGAATGCCGACTTCTTCCCGTACCTCACGAATGACGGCCTCCTCAATGCTCTCGCCGGCTTCAAGGAACCCCGCCAGCGCGCTGTAACGGCCAGCCGGGAAGTTGACATTACGAGCAAGCAGAATTTCGTGACCGCGCGTCACCAGGCACATCATGGCGGGCGAGATGCGCGGGTAGGCTGCATGGCCACAGGAAGGACACTTGCGCGAGCGTTCGTGCTGCACCCGCTCGGTGGGCGTTGCGCATATGCCGCAATACTGGTGTGAACGGTTCCAGTCCACGAGTTGGAAAGCGCGCCCAGCAATGGCCACCAGGTCATCGCTCATCACGCCAAACAGGCTGCGCAGACTGGCAAATCGCGCGCCGACGGGTGGCGCACAGGTCACGTCGGCATTCGCCGCGACGATTAATGTTCCCTCAAACGCACCGATCACGATGTCGTCATCCTGTCGGTTACCGCCTATGGCTTGTCTGCCGTCCACTGTGACGCAAAGCTCGTTACCCCGGAATAACAGGCGTAGCGGCGGTTGCGATGAATCGGGATCGGCGCTGAAATGCTCGCTGGAGGGAGTGAATTTGTGCGGTGTTTTGAGCATGGGCTAATCAATTTGAAAAGTGTGACGTGAAGCGCCTTCGTCCCTTTCGACATTCTGAAACAGACAGGCCGAAATTCGCCTCAAGTCGAACCAAATCAGGGTAACTCTGGGTAGCAACCGGCACCTGATCGATCTTGTTTACCCTTTGTCGTTGCCACTCGAAATAGCACCATTGCATATTTTTCGGAAACTGTTCGACTGCCGCAAGCGCGAATCATCGATCCCATTGCCAACAGCTTTATGGACCTCATCTGTAAGCTCATGATTAGTAAGAATGTTTTACAGCTTTGCTCTGTAAGTGAAAGTGCATGAGGGATAAAGCGATTAATTGACAATAGTCGACTTCCATCATTATCAACGATTAGCCTTTACGGAAGCGTCTTTTTGTAAGTAAGTTGTAGTCGAAAATAGGGTCATAGTTTTGCGTTTGAACTTATGCTGTTTTGGATTATGGCCTTGGCATAACGCATTGATTTTGAAGCGAAATTTGTTTTTTACGACTTGTGTTCAAACCGCGATTAATGCGTTACATTCTTATTTGAATTTTGCTAACCGCAGTATTCGCAGCTCGCAATCCATGATCTCGGGGGAGGCCAAATGGTCGGAAGCACAGTTAAGAGTTTTCTTAAGAATGCACTAAATCGGCGCGTTGAACAGTTTTTCAGAACCCAACCGCGTCACTCAGAGTTTTCCTTGGACGGCCACCAGTTTGAGCACGGCGCGCGACTCATGATCTTTGGGGGAGACCAAATGGTCGGACAGAATTTCAAGCGTCTGGTGAGACACGCATTTAGCAAATGTTTTTCGGGGGCGGCGGAGGTGTCTGTGCGTCACGGCGCGTTGTCGCTCTCACCTGGCGGCTACCTCGCACGAGATCGTCATTTGAATGTTCGCGATGTCGCTAATAGCCCCGATCTGC
>JAYWAQ010000445.1:0-1565 GCA_043782305.1 Burkholderiales bacterium | reverse complement strand
ACGAAGCACAGCGCCTTGCGCCGGGACACGCGGTCGTCAGTCTCGGGCGCGCGTTAGGGCAGTATTTGCAAATGTACGGCTCGGGCTATGCGGACTCCAACGCAAGAGACGTTGAACAGGTTCTGCGGGACACAGCCGTCGATCCTGACGACAACGCAAACGCTCCGTCAAGATCAACACAGAATAACGCGACTTCCAGACTGGAAAAACTTGCAGTCCACTAGACTCTCGCACCAAGCGCGTTGCATCGACGCGAAATTCTAAGCATCAATTCGTAAGGAGAACACATGTCTGATTCGCCCACGCCCAAGCTCGCCAATCTGCGTCGCCGCATCCTCGTTGGCGGGGCCGCAGGATTGACCGTCGCAGGAGCACCGTTCGTTTCGCGCCTGGCTTTCGCGCAGACGGGCCCGATCAAAATTGGCTTCCCTACGCCGTTGACAGGAGCATTTTCTTCTGAGGCTCTGGATCAGGTGCGCGCCGCCGAACTCGCGGTGAGGGAATTTAATGCGGGCGGTGGCTTCAACGGACGCAAATGCGAACTTCTGGTTCGGGATGACAAATTAAACCCCGGTGAGGCGGCCACACGTACGCTTGAATTGATCGAAAAAGACAAAGTTGATTTGATCGTCGGCTCGCTTTCTGCGGCCACGCAGCTCTCGATCAATGCGGTGTGCAAAGCGCGCAAAGTGCTGTTCAATTCCATCAGCCAGTCCGACGCGATTAACGAGGCGAAGGACTGGAGTTTCTACACCTTCCATGAAGCGCTGACGCCTCACATCACGGCGGGTGCAGTCGCGCGCTATGCGTTTCCCAAGTTCGGTAAAAAGGTCGTGTATCTCACTGCTGACTACGCGTATGGGCACGAGATGGTGCGCGGCTTCCAGCGCGCCGGGCAAGCGTTCGGAATGCAGACGCTCGCCGACATTCGCCACCCACTCGGGACGTCGGACTTCTCGTCTTTTCTGCCACGAATTCAGGCGTTAAAGCCCGATGTTCTGGTGCTTTGTAACTTTGGCCGTGATCTTGTGAATGCAGCCAAACAGGTGACTGACTTTGGTCTCAAGCAAAACATGAAAGTGATCACGCCGGTGTTGCTCTACACGTCGCGTCAGGCCGGTGGCGCTGATGCGTTTGAGGGCATCATCGGCGGCACGTCGTACTACTGGGGACTCGAGGATCGCATCCCGACAGCAAAGGCATTTAACGACAAATTTAGACAGGCGTACGCGGGCGCGGTGCCGTCAGACTATGGCGCGCTCGGATACGCGGGCATTCGCAGCGTATTGCAAGCGATCACCGAGGCGCGCTCAACCAATGCAACGGCTGTAGCAAACGTCATGCGGAAGATGCGCTACGACTTCTACAAAGGCACGCAAAACTACCGCTTGTGCGACCATCAGTCGGTGCAATCGGTCATCATCGTCGAATCAAAATCAAAGTCGATGAAAGACAAATACGACGTGTTTAATGTGCTCTCCATCGAAGCGCCGGATGAGAAAAATTTGCGCACTTGCGATGAGCTGGGGCATAAGGTGTTGAGCTAGTTAACCCGCAACCGGGGG
>JAYWAQ010000444.1:0-1570 GCA_043782305.1 Burkholderiales bacterium | reverse complement strand
TTTCATGGGCTGCCCGAAACGCTGCTGCCAGACGACCGCGTTCCACTCATCCTATCCATCGGGGGTAGCTGCGAGCGGTGTCTCACTCCAACAGCAATTTATCTGATGGTGACTGACACGTTTGAAGCTGCCGCGATCATTCGTGAGGTTGGCGATCCAAGCGGTGCAGCAATCCTGCGGTGAGCTTCAACGCACTGGCTTCGGCACTCTGCCGCAACTCACCAGGCCGATGCTGGCAACGACTTGCGATTCATTCAAAAGAACTTGCGCCATGCTTCCCTTGAAACAACTGCGCTTTATTTGCACGCTGACGACGATCGCAGGCATAAGGTAACTACGTCGCCGGACAAATAAAGGATCGCTTCCGACGACGCGCCAAGGCGCGACTGGCGTGCATTGGGCGCATCCAACGTGTTTGAATCTGACACTGAGATCCGGCGCAGTCCTACGCGCTCGATTCCTACATTAGCCGATCATTCACTGATGGTCGATTCGCTTCACTGCGGTCAACCTGGCAATGTCAATAAATGGAATGGAGATCAAACTATGAACCCTAATCGAAGATTATTTGCGGCTGGTGTCGGAATCCTCGGCATTTCGGCGTTGGTCGGTGGCGCGATGGCTGCGGGCAAAGACGATGACAAAGCAAAAGGAAAGGGCAAGGGAAAAGCGAAGCACAAAAACGGTAAGCAATTGCTTGGCGACAAGATCAAAACTAACGGCAATCATGTCGTCGAAACGAATGGCCCACATACCGCCTCGGTGGACGTCAAGGACGGCAAGATCGCAGGCATGCACGTCAAGCACAGCAAAAAGGGCGAGTTGCCCGTCACTAAGTACAAGACCAAAACAAAAATGGCGTCCGCCGACGTGCTTAAGTTTGCATCGTTGCAGCAGGTGCAGTTACAAGACTTGGGCATCGTCTACATCGGCTACGCGTACTACGACGAGTACGGCAATGAGGTCATCTACTGGTATCCGTACGAAATGATTTATGACGGCGACACCGGAGCTACCGAATATATTCCGGTGTATTGATTTAGTCCGAAGAACGGGCGCACCGACGTCACAGCAGGACTTTACGCCGACGGAGCCGCGGCCGCACAGCTACCGCGTTAAAGCGCGCCGACGTGCTCGCCTACTTCCGCAGGCTTGCGGTCTGCCAGATTGCAATGGAGGCCTGCGGGGGCGCACACCACTGGGCGCGTGCGCTCATCGCGATGGGCCACAGTGTGCAATTGATTGCCCCGCAGTTTGTCAAACCCTACGTCAAGACCAACAAGAACGACGCCGCCTACGCCGAGGCGATCTGTGAGGCGATGAGCCGACCGGGAATGCGATTTGTACCGGTCAAGAGTGTTGTTCAGCAAGACATACAAGCCCTTCACCGAGTGCGTAGCGAGCTGGTGAAACGTAAGCGATCAATTAACCACGCCCTATCTGCACGGCAAGAATTGAGCGACGCTTGTGTCCATGTAGAACAACGTGCACACATGCGATGCAGAGGAACTCAGAGGCGTTGAATGGATTAGTGGTTGGGCATAAGCGTGATGGGCGTTGCCGGTATGAC
>JAYWAQ010000443.1:0-1575 GCA_043782305.1 Burkholderiales bacterium | reverse complement strand
GCGGACTCGCTGCGGCAAGTTATTATTTTTCAGGCGAACGGATGGTGGACGACGAGGTGCTTGCCAAACAGCAATGGCAAGAGGCGCTCGGGGTAAGGACGACCGAAAGCGATACCAATGGCCCCAACAAGACCGCCGTTACGTTTAGTCGGGTAATGGTAATCTTGCTTTCGTGCGTGTTGCTGAAACCATTTCTAGATCTAACCGGGGTTCGATGGCTTCCAACGACCTCAAGTGCTGACTGGCTGATACATGTTGTGATGGTCAGCTCCGTGCTTGGTGCGGTTTGGCTGATTTGTTGTAACAGATCACAACGATTGTTATTTTTGGCCAGTAATATGGCAATGGCGGTACTGCCACTGGCGATCGCCACGCGCTGTTCAATTCTGTGGCTTCCGATCACTTTCGATGTCCTTGCGTGGGCAATATTAATGATTACAATCTGGTGGATTGCGGCTGAAAGTCCCGTTTCGCTGAGCAAGACTAATTTGAACGTGCCAATACGTGTAGAGCCGTACCTCATACCTCCGGACGACGTAAACGTTAGGCCCTCGCCACTCCACCCTAGTCATGGGGTGGCAGGCGTCAGTCGATAGACAGCGGCTTGAGCTGGCATAATTTAATTTGGAGATACGTTATGAACCCACAATTTAATCTTGGTTCGAGCGAATGCATAGCAGGCCTACGCCCCAATCTCGCGCGCTATAGCATTTTCATAGTCATGCTACTGTCAGCCTTAGGCGTTCACGCCGCTGAATCGCCAGACCCGTTACACACCGTTGGACCGTCAGCTGATTTTCGAACGCAGCGCGAGCGTGAGGTCGTAGCAGGTTTCATCGCCCAAATAAAAACCAAGATTACTGAAAACTTATCTCTTCCCAAAGGAAACTTCGGTAGGTCAGATGCGGAATACAGGATTCTCATATTACCCACTGGCGAGGTTCTGACCGCAACGCTAGTCAAATCCAGTGGCAATCCTGCGTTCGACGCCGCGGTAGAGCGCGCGATTCTAAAATCAGCTCCACTACCATTGCCATCGATTCCTTCGCTATTTAAATACTTTAGGGAATTGCGATTGTCTTTTCCGTCGGCCACAGTGTTACGACGAGTCTGACTCAGGGCTACGGTGCCAAGCCCGCCAAGTGGCTGGCGAGTTAAACGCAAAGCTGCGCGTGAGCCTTGCCAGCCGCCTGAAACGAACTTCTTTCTGTGGTAATTCGCCTTGCCCCCTTGGTTCAAGCGGACAATTCTGTAATGTCAGTTAATGATATCCAATACAGACCAACGCGCGATCCGTCAACTATTGGGGGCCATTAAGGCCTCACTTCCCGGCTTTGTGTCGCGCAAGGCCCAGAACGAGTTAATCGCAACGGTGGCCAATACGCTCGCCGCCGCAAAATCAAACGATCCGCGAGCGCGTCGCGATGGTGCCCAATTTGGCGTCTTCGAGGCCGGAACCGGGACCGGAAAAACCATTGCGTTGAGCGTGCCGGGACTGGTCCTTGGAAAGTCACTGAAAATGCCGCTCGTCATTTCAAGCTCGAGCGTCGTGCTACAGGAACAACTGATCAATAA
>JAYWAQ010000442.1:0-1575 GCA_043782305.1 Burkholderiales bacterium | reverse complement strand
ACAAAGACTGTCTTTTCTGCAAAATTATTCGCAACGAAATTCCGTCGACGCGAGTCTATGAGGATGAGGATGTGCTGGTGTTCAAGGACATTCACCCTGCGGTGCCGGTGCATTTGCTGCTGATTCCGAAGAAGCACATTGCGAAACTGTCAGAGGCGCAACCGGAAGATCAGCAGGTGCTCGGTAAAATGATGTTGGTAGCGTCACAAGTGGCGCGGGAAAACGGCTCAGTCGACGGTTTCCGCACTATCATCAATGATGGGCGCGTCGGTCGACAAGACGTATTTCACTTACACATGCATGTGCTGGGCGGCCCCGGGCCGTTGGGGCGCATGATCGCCAGAGACGAATAGCACGTCAACAATCGGCTGCAAGCCACACGTTTTTTAGGAGTTAGTCATGGGTTCATTTTCGATTTGGCACTGGTTGATCGTTCTCTTGATCGTGGTGATGGTGTTCGGCACCAAGAAACTGCGTAACGTCGGCAAAGATCTCGGCGGCGCTGTCAGCGATTTCAAAAGCGGCATGAAGAGCGGCGAAGACGCGACGAAGACGGCGGCTGAAGCGCCCCCTGTTGCCGCCCCGAATGTCATTGAAGGCGAAGCGAAGCGCGACAAGGTTTAGTGAGCGTTGGGCGGTTTTTCGGTTCCACTTTGCATCACTGCTCACTAAAACATGTTTGAACTTTCTTTCGGCAAGATGATGATTATCGCGGTCGTCGCGCTGATCGTGCTCGGGCCGGAAAAGCTGCCCAAGGTGGCGCGCACGCTTGGCCACTTGCTGGGCCGCGCGAGAAGCTACGCCAATCAGGTCAAGCAGGACATTGATCGCGAAATGCAGATGGATGAGCTGAAAAAACTTCAGCAAGCCGCGCAAGATGCCGCCAAGAGTTTCGAAACGACCGTAAATGAAGCAGGACGGAGCGTCGAGCAGGAAGCCTCATCGGCCTCCAAAGTGTTCAACGAGATGGAGTCGGACTATCACGCGAAGCTGAACGCGACCGAAACTGTCGCTGAGAACACCATCGCCGCGCCCGCGCATGCCGCGTTGAACGAAGTTGAGGCGCTTGAAAAATCGATTGCCGAGCAGGCCATGGAAGCGCAAGCGGCGATTGTGGCGAAGCCACTGATTTCGGCCGAGCAGATGAGCGCAACGTTGAATCCGACGCCTGTCGAAGTGCCGCCTGAATCCCCGAAGAAGGCTGCCTGACTTACTGTAGGAGCGGCTCCGCCGCGAGCCAGCCAACATTTCGCAAGTCGCGGCAGAGCCGCTCCTACATCTAAAACCGTTTCATGTCCGACGCCCCTCAAGAAACTTTCATCTCTCACCTGATCGAGCTGCGCGAGCGCCTGGTCAAGGCCGTGGTCGCCGTGCTCATCGTGACCTTCGCATTGATGGCTTGGCCAGGGATGAAAGAGCTCTATGCGCTGGTCGCGGCACCGATGCTCAAGGTGTTGCCTGCCGGTACTTCGATGATCGCCACCGATGTGACCGGCACGTTTTTCATTCCGCTGAAAGTCACGCTGATGGCGGGCTTTTTGATCGCACTTCCGGTCGTGCTTTATCAAATGTGGG
>JAYWAQ010000441.1:0-1581 GCA_043782305.1 Burkholderiales bacterium | reverse complement strand
CATCGAGATCACCAAAACCGGCACCATGATCACCAACGCCACATTCAGGCCATTCCTCGTTTACAGCTTCGTTGCACTGTTCTACTTCGCGCTCTGCTTCCCGCTTTCGTGGTGGAGCAAGCGGCTGGAGTTGCGCATGTCGGTAGCGGAGCGATAGCGCGACGCGGAAGAGCGCTACCGTAGACTTCTATTCATGAAGCGTCCTCACATCGTCATCATCGGTGCTGGTTTCGGTGGTCTTGAATCGGCCAAGGCGCTGCGTAACGCCGATGTCGACATCACGCTCGTCGACCGCACCAATCACCATCTGTTTCAGCCGCTGCTATATCAAATCGCGACCGCTGGCCTGTCGCCGCCGTCAATCGCCGCACCCACGCGCTACCTGTTTCGCAAGCAACCCAACGTCACCACGCTCCTCGGCGAAGTGGTCGACATTGATGCCAATGCGCGAGCGGTGCAGCTTGAAAACGGCGAGACGATTGCCTATGACCACCTGATCGTCGCCAGCGGCGCGACGCACAGCTACTTCGGCAATGATCAATGGGCTGAACATGCGCCGGGACTGAAGACGTTGGAAGATGCGTTCAACATTCGTCGTCGCGTGCTGCTCGCGTTTGAGCATGCCGAGCGCGAAGAAGACGAGGCAACGCGCGAGCGCTGGCTCACCTTCGCCGTGATCGGTGCCGGACCCACCGGTGTCGAGATGGCGGGCACCATGGCCGAGATTGCCAAACACACGCTGGCCGGGGAGTTTCGCCGCATCGATTCGCGGCGCGCAAGGGTGCTGCTGATCGACGGTGGTGACCGGGTGCTGCTCGCGTTTCCGCCATCGCTTTCGCAGCGTGCCGAGGAGCAGCTCACCGCGCTCGGCGTGGAAGTGCGCACATCACACAAAGTTGTTCACATCGACGCCGAAGGCATTCGTGTCAACGTCAATGGCGCGGAGCAAACGATCACCTGCAAGACGATTGTGTGGGCAGCGGGTGTGGCCGCGTCGCCGCTTGGCAAGCTGCTGGCCCGTGCCTGCGCGCTGGACGAATCAAGCGTTGATCGCGCAGGACGGATCAAGGTGGAGCCCGATTTGACGGTGCTCGGGCATCCAGAAATTTCGGTGGTCGGTGACCTCGCGCTGGCGCGGAGTTTTGAGAAAAATGGCGAGACCAAACCGGTGCCTGGCGTCAGCCCCAGCGCCAAGCAAATGGGCCGCCGCGCCGCCAAAAACATTCTGGCGCTTATCGCGGGCGGCAAGGTAGAGGCCTTTCGCTACATGGACTACGGCCTGCTCGCCACCATCGGCCGCAAGTCTGCCGTCGTTGACGTCGTCGTCCCGCTATTCGGTCACGTCCGCTTCAGCGGCCTTTTCGCCTGGCTGTTCTGGCTCTTCGTGCACGTCTATTTCCTGATCGGCTTCCGCAACCGTATGATCGTACTCGTGGACTGGGCTTGGGCCTACGTCTCCTTCAACCGGACGGCGCGGGTGGTGGTGGGGAGTGAGAAGTTTGATAGGAAGAAGGCGCCCGAACTGTAGGAGCGGCTCTGCCGCGACCAGCGCGTGAATCAACGAGAGGTCGCGGCAGAGCC
>JAYWAQ010000440.1:0-4546 GCA_043782305.1 Burkholderiales bacterium | reverse complement strand
GATGGTTGAGCGTTTGCGTGAGAAGCTCACAACAGAGCAGATTGAGCAGAGAGTGGCGAGGATGGTGGCGGAGCTGGATGGGCTTTCGGCAACCTAGCAACATCGTAGGACGGGCATTGCCCGCCTTGCCAAGATCAGCGCAGCCGCAAAAAAGCCGACGCCAGCTAGCCCTCTGCTCGCCCCAACCGCTTCTCCCCAAACCGAAACCAGGCCCGCGTAATCCGCCCGCCTTGTACTTCATACATCGCGATCAGTTCAATGGTTCCAATGCCCTCGGGCTCAGGGAAATTCCGTGTAATCACCTCCTGATCGATCACCAGATTTCCCATCGCGATACGGTTCACCAACCGTGCATGTAAATCGGGCTCCTGCAGACGAACGCTCAAACGCTCCCGCACCTGCGCAACTCCGCAGGCCAAAAGCGTAGACGGAAATTCGAAGTGCTGAACATCGTCGGAATAGATCGCCATCAACGCATCAACATCGTGAGCGTTGTAGGCGTCTAGTTGGCGCTGCACAACGGCGGTGGGATCGAGAGCTTCCATCACTGCACTTCCGATTGAAGCGTACGCAATGCTGCCCTGATCGCAACTGGAATCCCGACACTCTTCCCCGCCGCCCGATCCACAAACACGTGCACGAAAAAACCCGTCGCGCGTGGCTCATCATCGCCCTCACCAAACAGCCCCACCTCGTAGCGCACTGAGCTGTTGCCCAGTTTGCTAACGCATAGGCCCGCGTGCACAGGTTCAGGGAAGGCGAAGCTTTTTTTGTAGGTGCAACCTGAGTCCACTGCGAAGCCAACGACAGGCGCATCGTGAATATCGAGGCCACCGACGCGGATCAGGTATTCGTTGATGACGGTGTCGAACCAGCTGTAGTAAACGACGTTGTTCACGTGACCGTAAATATCATTGTCCATCCAGCGAGTGGGGATGGTGAGGAAGTGTTTGTAGTAGGTGCGCGGCATGCACAAATTATCAACCAACCTGTTGCGTCATCCTCGCGATCCGGGGGCGCGGGAATCCAGGGGGTGATCACCGGGATACTTCGACACTGGTTTCCCAAGCCTCTGAGGCGAGAATGAAGCCGTTCGCTGAGATCGCGGTCTATACCAACCGCTCGTCCAGCAACTCAATCCAGTGCTTCACCACAAGCTCAGTCCCGCTTTGCAAATGCGTCATACAACCAATATTGGCAGTAGCAATTTGAGTAGGCGCGTCCGCCATCAGCGACTTCATTTTTCTACTCTTGAGTTCATTGCTGATCGCGGGTTGCAACACGGAGTACGTGCCGGCAGAGCCGCAGCAAAGGTGACTATCGGCGACGGGGGCCAGCGCGAAGCCCATGTCCTTGAGCAGGCCCTCAACGCCACCCTTCAACTTCATGCCATGTTGCAGCGTGCAGGGGGGGTGGTAAGCGATTTTTTCGGTGGCGGGTTTGATTTTGGTTTGCAGCTTCGACCACTCGGCGGCGATGACCTCGGAGATGTCTTTTGACAGCGCTGCGATGCGCTCTGCTTTGGCCGCGTACGCCACGTCATGCTTCATGAAATGGCCGTAGTCCTTGAGCATCACCGAACAACCGGATGCCGTTCCGACGACCGCTTCTGCGCCCGCTTCGATGAGCGGCCACCATGCATCGATATTGGCACGTACCTTCGTCACGGCCTCGTCATGTGCATTCAAATGATGCGATAACGCGCCGCAACAGCCACCTGCTCTGACGCGTTTGAGCGTAATACCGGCCGCGCTAAGCACTCGGGCAGTGGCGCTGTCAATCGACGGCGCGAGGGCGTCCTGCACGCAGTTGTCGAGCAACAGCATGCTGCGCGCATGCTGGGCGGTCGGCCATGTGCCTGTTGCGCGACGCGGCTGAATCTTGGCCTTCAACGCCGCGGGCAGCAACGGGCGCGCAGCGCGACCCAGCGCGATTGCAGCGGCGAACGACTTCTTGCTGAGCAGACCTTTCCGCAGCACCCGACGTTGCAAGGATTGTCCGAACGTGCGGCCGACTTTCTTCTCAACGACTGCGCGCCCAATATCGACCAGTCGACCGTATTCCACACCACTCGGGCAGGTGCTTTCGCAGTTACGACAGGTGAGACAGCGATCCAGATGCTGCTGGGTTTTGATCGTCGGTTCGACGCCTTCCAGCACTTGCTTGATGAGATAGATTCGCCCACGCGGGCCATCAAGCTCGTCACCCAATAGCTGATAGGTCGGACAGGTCGCAGTGCAAAAACCGCAGTGCACGCAAGAGCGAAGGATGGCGTCAGCCTCAATGCCTTCGGGCGTGTCTTTGATGAAGTCGGCTAGGTTGGTTTGCATGGCGGCTTGGTTCCAGTTGCAGCGGCGCGAAAGGCGAATAACGCTTTTTTACGACTCGTGCGGCTGCTACGACAATGATGGAAAGACGTTGTAAGGATCGAAGCTGGCTTTGATTTTTTGACTGACTTCGGCGAGCGCGGGTTGCAGCGTTTCGATGCGCTCCGCCAGTGAAGTCGCGCCGCGAAACACCGTGGCGTGACCGCCTTCAGCTTGCGCCCATTCGCGAATGGCGGGCAGCGCGATCGCTTGTGTTCGCAGCCAGCGTTGCGCGCCGCCCCAGTCGATGGCTTGCTTTTCAGTGCTATTCGCAAGATCACCCCATGACGCCGTCGACTTGCAGCTAACTCGAATCAGAGGGTCGCCACCTGAAAAGAATGCGTGCGATTGTTCGCGCCAGTCGCGCCACCAGTCGCCATCGTTCGCGAGCGCTTCGCCACCGAGCTTCGCCACCGCTGAATTCACAGCGGGTTCCGCTCCTGCAAGCCGCACATAAAGGTGGCCATTCACCCAGGTCGTTGCGGTCACCGGGTTCGCCTCAGCGTACCAGCGGTTCATCGCAGCAATGGCGCCTGGCGCGCCCATCTCGAACACACGGGTTTGTTGCGCCTTGGGCAACGGCAGGCACTTGAACGAGACCTCGGTGATCACACCCAGCGTGCCCATTGACCCCGTGACCAGACGCGACACGTCGAAACCTGCGACGTTCTTCATTACCTTGCCGCCGAAGCTCAGGTGATCACCCTTACCGTCGAGCACTTTGCAGCCAAGCACGAAATCTCGCACTGCGCCCGCATAGGGGCGACGCGGACCGGACAAGCTGCTTGCAACCATGCCACCAATCGTTGCTTGCGCACTGAAGTGAGCGGGCTCGAAAGCGAGCATCTGGTTGGCCGAGGCCATCGCTTGTTCTACGTCGGCAGTGAGGGTACCGCAGCGCACGACGATGACGAGCTCTTTTGGATCGTATTCGACGAGGCCCGCGTGGGTGCGTGTGTCGAGCACTTCGCCTTGCGCTTGCGGTGCAAGGAAAGATTTGCTGCCGCTGCCACGAATGGTGAGCTTTTCTCCCTTGGCGGCGGCGGCTTTGATTTGGTTTTGCCAGGCTTCGATCATATTGAGTTACGGGGTTTTGCTCCCTCTCCCGCATTGCGGGAGAGGGTTGGGGTGAGGGCGGCAGAGATACGAAAAAGGTTGGACTTGTACCGCCATGGTCCCCAATCCCGCGGCCCGCTCTGCTGGTGAAGGGAAGTAGCTATTCCTCCGCGTAAATATGTTCCGGCTCTTCGTGATCAACGACTTCTTTTTCCACTTTTGAATCGGCAATCCACTGCTGCATGGACGGGTGCGCCAGCATGGCTTTCATGTAGTCTGTGACTATTGGCGAACACATCACAGCATAAGTGTTGAACCGGAATACAACGGGCGCGAAGTAAGCATCGGCCACACTGAATTTTCCGTACAGGAATGAGCCGTCAGCGCCAAATTTCACACGCGCCTCTGTCCACAGCGCCTGAATGCGGTCAATGTCTTTCTGCACATCTTCGCGCGGCACCGCAATCGGATAACTGTGGCGAACATTCATCGGCATCCAGTTGCGTACCGCCTGAAAGCCCGAATGCATTTCAGCACAGGCACAGCGCGCATGCGCTCGCGCTGCGGCATCAACAGGCCACATACCAGCGTGGCGCTCAGCCAGATACTCGCTAATCGCGAGCGAGTCCCACACCGTGATATCGCCTTCAACAAGCACCGGCACTTTGCCATTGGGCGAGCGTTTGCGCGACTGAATTTCAGCGGCGAATTCAGGCGTATCGAATACGTGGCGCTCTTCGGTGAACGGAACACCAAATGCATGCAGCAACAGCCACGGACGTAGCGACCAGGACGAGTAGTTTTTGTTGCCAATCAGGAGGGTATAGGACATAGCAGTGTTGTGTGGTGGATCGGGCAACTACTTTAGTTTGTTCGGGCAGGCGGTGTTTGCAAAATTTGCTGGGTAGGCTGCGTCTGGTTCCCTCTCCCGTGGTGCGGGACAGGAGCTAGCAACTACTGCATCGGAATCGTCTTCCCGGGATTCATGATGTTGTGCGGATCGAGCGCCTGCTTGATCTGACGCATCATCTGCACCGCGCCCGCGCCGGCCTCGTCAACGAGGAAGCCCTGCTTGTGCAGCCCGATGCCGTGCTCGCCGGTGCAGGTGCCTTCCAGTTCGATCG
>JAYWAQ010000439.1:0-4551 GCA_043782305.1 Burkholderiales bacterium | reverse complement strand
AGGGTTTGCCGGAAATGCAGGCCTACGGCGGAAACGGTGGTTTCCCGAACGTTGCTGATGGCACCGCGATTCTGCGTTTGAAGGACGGGAGTGAAAGGCGCGCATGATGTTCACGCCTGGATTGAGCGGGACGACCGTTTGGTTAGCGTGCGTCGTTCACAACAGGCAACGTTTGTCGATGATGGCTCTGGCAGCGTTCCCTACGTTTCCGATTCGATAAAACAGCCCCTATCGCTTGATCGCTACACGTTAAATAGCATAGCGAATGGAAAGCAGACGTTTGTGGTGGGCAGTCTCACGGGGCGATCCCGGCTGGCACATGCGCCGGGCGGGCTGTTTGCTGAAGTGCCTAGATATTCCAGCTCTGGGCCTGGCGTCGGCTCGTCGCGCTTTGGGCCAGAATTCTCTGCGGTTGGGGAAACATCACTTACCACCAATGGCCTCATATTTTCCGGTACGTTCGCGGGCCAAACCACCCGCATGAGCGGAACAAGCATTGCCGCTCCCCGCGTGTCGCGAGCATTCGCCGAGCTGCTCGCGAGCGGTACAAAAATCGCCAGCATCAGGGCGCGCGCCCAACTAGCATCGCGACCGCCCAAAACCGGTTTACCCCGATCTCCCGGCGTACCGCGGCCCGGTACGCCGAAAGGTGAAAGGGTTGCCGCGTGGTGGCTTCCGTAGCGCTGATGGCGTGTAGATCGCAGGCTAGCTGGCTGAGCACGATGTGTTTGAGTTAACAGCTTTACCTTGAATCCCTCGTTTTATCTGGGCTGGAAGCTGTTTATATAAAAAGTTGACTAATCGCATTAACGGCTTCTAGCCCTTATTAAAAAGGCATTGTTGAAAAAAGCTGATGGACGACCGATTGCATTCCTAGAATGCTGGAATGACCATTCAACTTGTTTTTCTGGCGCGACTGCGCGAGCGTTTTGGCGTGTCTCGCGAGTCCTTTGTGCTCGCCGCTCAATCCAATACTGTTGTAAACCTGCTGGCTGTCTTACGCGAGCGCGGTGGCGCGTTTGCCGAGGAATTGGCCGAGGGCCGTGCGTTTCGCGTCGCGGTGAATCAGGAGGTAGTGGCGCTTGATCATCCGGTGAAAGCGGGTGACGAGGTTGCGATCTTTCCGCCTGTGACCGGAGGTTAGCGGTGAGCTGCGTCGTGCGCGTTCAGGAGGCGGATTTTGATCTGGGGGTCGAGATCAAGGCTTTGCGTTCGGGCAATCCGGCGATTGGGGCAGTGGCAAGCTTCATCGGCTGCGTTCGCGACATGAACGAGGGCGACAGCGTTGGCCTGATGTATCTCGAACACTATCCGGGCATGACCGAGCGTGAACTGGAAAAAATCTGTGCTGAGGCTAGCGGGCGCTGGGATATTTTGGATACGCTGGTGATTCACCGCGTGGGCGAGTTGAAACCGCTTGACCAAATCGTGTGTGTCGTTGTCACCAGCGCGCATCGCGGCGAATCGTTCTCAGCCTGTGAGTTCATCATGGACTACCTGAAAACGCGCGCGCCGTTCTGGAAGCGTGAGTCGACGCCGCAGGGCGAGCGCTGGGTCGATGCGCGGTCGAAAGACGACGCGGCGGCGGAGCGCTGGAAACAGTGAGCGCATCGCCTGAAATTGCTTTAATCGGGCTCGATTGGGGTTCGACCAATTTGCGTGCGTATGCATTTGACACTGCGGGCAACGTCGTTGATCGTCGGCAGTCGGACTCAGGCGCGCTGACGCTGACGAGCGTGTCCGCGTTCGATGCAGCGCTCGTGTCCATGGTGGGCGATTGGGCACTGACATATCCAGCGGCGAGGCTCATCGCCTGCGGCATGGTTGGCGCACGTACAGGCTGGCGGGAAGCTCCGTATGTTGATTGCGGCTTAGGCCCAGGCAAAGGGCAGCAAACCGAAAGTCTCGAGCAGCGTCTCGCGGCCGGCGCGATTCACGTTGCAACCTCTATCGGGCGACCACTCGCCATTATCCCCGGTCTTAAAAGCATCGAACCCGACGTCATGCGCGGCGAAGAGACACAGATCGTTGGTTCCAGCGTGGAATACGGCGTTGTCGTTTGTCCGGGCACGCACAGCAAATGGGCACAGGTTGTGGGCAGTCAGATTGAGAGTTTCGCCACGTTTTTCACTGGCGAAATGCACGCACTCATTCGTGGCCACAGTTCGGTGGGCAAGGCGCTGAACACCGCACCGACGCTCGACGACGGGCCGTCGTTCCACCTTGGCTTGAGCTACGCGCGCAGCGGCGCGGCGTCGTGGCTCCATGACTTGTTTGTGATGCGCGCGGCCGTCGTGACCGGAGCGAAGACGCCGGAGCAAATCAGCACGGTGCTATCGGGCTGGTTACTGGGCTGTGAGTTTGCGGCGGCGCTGGCGATGTATCCGGACACTCAGGAGATATCGCTACTGGCCAGCGAGGCGCTAGTGCCCTGGTATCAGCGAACGGGAGAAGCGTTTGGCGTGAAAGTGAATGCGCAAGATTGCGCTGCGGCGACTGCGCGTGGACATTGGCGGGTGGCGCAGCATCTCGTGTAGCCACCTGAAATACTTGCTCCAAATCCACACCGTAGAATCGGCGCGTGGCACAACATAAACTTTCCCGGCTGTTTGAACCGCAATCCATCGCCGTGGTGGGTGCGTCCGAGCGCGCCGGCAGCCTCGGTCTCGCGCTCTGGAAGCGCCTGCATGCGCATCCGTATAAGGGCCGCGTTCACGCGGTCAACCCAAAGCACAAGAAAGTTTTCGGCGAGCCGTGCGTTGCGCGCATGACTGATTTGACCGAGCGCGTTGATCTTGCGCTCATCACGGCACCGGCTACGGCTTGCGAAAAAATTATTCGCGAATGCGGCGCTAGCGGCTGTCAATACGCGCTGATTCTGTCCCTGGGTTTCGAGGCTGATGGCGGCGACGAGGCCGTCGCGGCAGCTGCGGCTCTGAAAAAAGTCGCCGTTGAATCTCGCGTCCGCCTGATCGGACCTGGAGCACGCGGCTTGGTGCGGCCACGCGTAGCGCTTGACGCCTCCGCAATGACGGACGTCGACAAGATGCCTACGGCTGGTTCGCTCGCCGTGCTGTCGCAATCGGGCGCATGGCTCTCGATCCTGCGAGATTTTTCGGCGGGCTCGTCGATTGGCTTTTCCAGCCTGCTTTCGGTCGGCGCATCGCTCGATCTGGACTTTGGTGAACTGCTCGATTTCTTCGCGTTTGATGCGTACACCTCAGATGTATTGCTCTACGTCGAGGAGGTCAAAAACGCTTCTTCGTTCATGTCGGGTGTACGCCAGATTTCACGCATGAAGCCGGTGATTGTGCTGAAGGCGGATCGCGCGGATTTGTATCGCGCGCCGGACGGCACCCACGCGACCGCGTTGGCTGCGCATGATCGCGTCTTCGAAGCCGCCATCGCCCGTGCTGGCGCCGTACGTGTGCAGACGGCCACGCAAATGGTTAGCGCTGCGCGGCTTCTGGCGGGCGAACACAACCGCTCACAGCAACGGGTGGTGACAGTCACCAATGGACGCGGGCCGGGACTCGTGGCCGCCGACGCGGTGCGAGCTCAGAACCTAGCAATGGCGCCGCTCTCGGACGCTACACAGAAGCTGTTGCGCTCGGCGCTGCCGTCTCATGCGCACGTTGGCAACCCGCTCGATATCGCGGGTGATGCAACCGCTGAGCGCTACAAAATTGCCATCAACGCCGTGCTTGCCGATGACAGCGTGGATGTCGTACTCATACTGTTTTCGCCGCAAGCGATCATGGGTGCCAATGAGATGGCGACTGTTGCGATTGAGGCGGCTCAAGTCGCAAAGCTTGCACGTAAAACACTCCTCGTCGTGCTCGGCGGTGGGGCCAGCGTGCAGCCAGCGCGCGCCATGCTCGACCAGGCGCGTATCGCGCAATTTTTGAGCGCCGAAAACGCGGTGGATGCCATTGGTTTTCTGGAAACGTTCGCGCGTAACCAGTCGCTACTGCGCCAAGTCCCGGAACAAAGCGTGGACGGCTATGTTCCCAATATGGCCGAAGCTCAGGCCGTGTTTGAGCACGTGTGGGCAGACGGGCGGACGACGCTTTACGCGCACGAAGCCAGACAACTGCTGACCGCATTTGGCATAGCAATGTCCGATACGACGATTGCACGAACTCCAACGGAGGCCGTGCGTCTGGCCGAAATCGTCGGCTACCCGGTAGTGCTCAAAGTCGTCTCGCCGGACATCTCGCACAAGTCCGACACGGGCGGTGTTCAACTTGATCTGCGCAACTCACGCGCTGTTCGCAAAGCAGCCAAAGACATCTTTGAAACGGTGGCCGAGCGAATGCCGGATGCCCATGTGCTGGGTCTTACGGTGCAGCCTTACGTTCGGCAGCGTGGGCAGCGGGAGTTGTATCTCGGGCTAGCGAACGATCCCACGTTTGGCGTTGTAATCGGCTTCGGCGCGGGGGGCATCGCCGTCGAGCGACAAGACGATGTTGCCTTCGAATTGCCGCCGATCAACGATGTGTTGATCACGAACCTGATCGCGCGAACGCGTGTTTCGCGCTTGCTTGATGC
>JAYWAQ010000438.1:0-1586 GCA_043782305.1 Burkholderiales bacterium | reverse complement strand
GCATCACGGCCATCTGGCTGGCGATAGGGTTCAGCAATTTGATTGGATCGGCATTGCCGATGAGTTCACGCTCCCATGATTCGTCGACGAAACTGTAGTTGATGACTTCGAAATAATCTTGCGCGGCCATGCGGGCGCGCAGCGCGTGCAGGCTGCGCAGCGCTTCTGGCTGCGAGCGCATCGCGGCGCGTGCCAGCGGCGGCATGGCTGGGATATTGTCAAAGCCGTAGATGCGGGCGATTTCCTCGATGAGGTCTTCTTCGATTTCTATGTCGAAGCGGTAGCTGGGGGGGGTGACGATGAACGCCTCAGCGGTACGCACGTGGGTCAGGCCCAAGCGCGTGAAGATGCTTGCCATGTCGTCTGGGCTAACCGCGACGCCGATGACCTTTTGCGCGCGGGCGATGCGCATCGTGACGGGTGGACGCGCAGGCACGTTGATGATCTGGTTGTCAATCGGCCCGGCGTCACCGCCGCAGATGTCGAGGATCAGCGCGGTGATGCGATCAAGATGCGCCGGGATGGTCGCCCAATCGACGCCGCGCTCGAAACGGTGGCCTGCGTCGGTTGAGAAATTGAAGCGACGCGCGCGGCCCTGAATGGCCAGCGGATGCCAGAACGCGGCTTCGACGTAAACGTTGGTCGTGTCAAGGGAAACGGAGGTGCTGTCTCCGCCCATGATGCCGGCGAGCGATTCAACGCTGTTTGCGTCTGCGATCACGCCGATCTTTTCGTCAAGCTCGACGGTGTTGCCGTTGAGTAGTTTGAGCGATTCGCCCTTTTTTCCCCAGCGAACTTCCAAGTGTCCGTGCACTTTATCCAAGTCGAAGACGTGCGTTGGACGGCCCACTTCGAGCATCACGTAGTTGGAAATATCGACCAGTGCGGTGATCGAGCGCTGGCCGGATTTTTCGAGGCGTTCGCGCATCCATGCGGGTGTGGACGCCTTGGCGTTCACGCCACGAATGATGCGTCCTGCGAATTGACCGCAGAGGTCGGGGGCAAGGACTTTGACTGGCAACACTTCGGTGAGCGTTGCTTTGACTGTGCCCATCGGTTCGGCAGCCAGCGGCGCGCCGGTGATCGCATGCACCTCGCGCGCGACGCCGTAAACACTCAAGCAATCGGCCTTGTTCGGCGTCAGTTTGATCAGGAATTTGCTGTCGTTGAGTGACAGGTATTCGCGGATGTCGGCACCGACGGGCGCATCGGCGGCCAGCTCCATCAAACCTGCGTGCTCGGTTGAAATGCCGAGTTCACGCGCGCTGCACAGCATGCCGTTTGACTCGACACCGCGCATCTTTGCCTGCGTGATCTGGAACGGCTTGCCGTCCTCGCCCGGCGGCAATTCGCCTCCGACCAGCGCGCAGGGAATCTTGATGCCAACGCGAGCGTTCGGCGCACCGCAGACGATTTGCAGCGGGGTTTCGGCATGCGCGCCGACGTTGACCGTGCAAACGGAGAGCCGATCCGCGTTCGGATGCTTCTCGCGGGTGATGATCTCGCCGACGACGATCTTGCTGAACGGCGGCGCGGAAGGCGTCACCTCCTCCACCTCCAGCCCCGCCATCGTGAGCGCGTGGGCC
>JAYWAQ010000437.1:0-1588 GCA_043782305.1 Burkholderiales bacterium | reverse complement strand
TTGGCACTCTCATGTTGTGAGTGCTAAAGCGGTGAACCGAATTAGTTACCTGATGCACTCAGATCGCTCTGACCCGTAAGGGTCAAGGCGGTTCGGCGGAACTGGCAGGCAACCGAGCCTTGCACGTCCGCCCCCTCGTGGGGAGTATTGGAATTACTGGCACTGCGGGCACACTCAGTGGCCGCATTGCACACCGCGAGCGCACCGTCCGCTCTTGATTTTTCGACGGCTTTTTATGAATGGGGAGTTTGCATTCCATGGCTACGATGAATTTGAACCCGACCGCGACCTTGAATTTCCCGGTGCCCTCGGCGCTCGGCACCATTGACCAGTACGTCACTGCGGTCAACAAATACCCGCTGCTCACCCTCGAGCAAGAACAAGCGCTCGGCATGCGCTGGAAGTACACCCAAGACGTGGACTCGGCGCGCCAGTTGGTGATGAGCCATTTGCGTCTGGTCGTCTCAGTGAGCCGCAATTACATGGGCTACGGCCTGCCGCAGGGTGATTTGGTGCAAGAAGGCAACGTTGGCCTGATGAAAGCGGTGCGTCGTTTTGACCCCGAGCGCGGTGTGCGCTTGGTGAGCTTTGCGCTGCATTGGATTCGCGCGGAGATTCACGAATACATCCTGAAAAACTGGCGCATGGTCAAGGTCGCCACGACCAAGGCACAGCGCAAACTGTTCTTCAATCTGCGCTCAATGCGCTCAGGCGAACATGCGCTGACGCAGGCTGAGGCCAAGCGCATTGCCAAAGAATTAAACGTCAAGCCGGAAGAAGTGTTCGAGATGAACATGCGGCTGTCCGGACGTGACATTCCGATGGACGGCACGCCGGACGACAGCGAATCAGAAGCGATTTCTCCGATTGCGTATCTCGCCGCTGACGAGAATGTCGACCCAGCGCGCATCATCGAAGCACAAGAAACCGGTCGCGTACAAAGCGAGGGCCTGAAGCGCGCGCTGACGCTGCTTGATGAGCGCTCACGCGACATCATCACCCGCCGTTGGCTCGCCGAAGATCAGGAAGAAACGCTGCAAGTGCTGGCTGACAAATACGGCGTGTCCGCAGAGCGCATTCGCCAGATCGAAGTCAAAGCGATGAAGCAAATGCGTAAAGAAATCGAGAATTAATCGACTCGCAGCTACCTTGTCTGCGTGGCGCTAAACCGCGTCACGACACATCAAAAAGCCTGGCAATTTGTCGGGCTTTTTTTGTGGGCGCGAATGATGTTGGGCAATGCGCTCGACAGCGCTGAAGACTGGTTTCGCGCAGCGTCGCAGCGACTAGCAATGTCACAAAACAACGCCCAATTTCGTCTAGCTATCAGTCCAACCGCGCAGCTCCCAACTGCACCCACACGCCTACGCCCACGCCCATGCGCCCCTCTGCCCACCGCAACGCCCAACGCGTAGCCCAACGTCTCGCGTGGCGCGCTTTGCTTGCCGCGACCCTGTGCGGCCTGAGCGCGGTCGCGCAGGCAGTAACGGCACCAATCAGCGTGACCGCTGCGCTCGCCGGTAACCAGGGCCGCGTTGGCGAAAACTACGCTTGGACCGACGCGCTTGGGCAGCCACGCGCTGCATTG
>JAYWAQ010000436.1:0-4579 GCA_043782305.1 Burkholderiales bacterium | reverse complement strand
TGCGCAGCCGCAGCAGCGTCATGCTCAGCGTGTTTTCCGCCTGGTCGGCATCCAGCTCCGGCCACAGCGCATCGCTTGCGCTGGCTACCGTCAGGCCCTGCGCGCCGTGCGCCGCAATCAACATCAAAAGGTTCAGCGGACGGCTCGATGCCTTGCTCGCACTCTGGCCCTCGGCAAACTTCGCCACGTTGCGAAAGCCACCAAAGCAGCGCAAGCTCATCGCCCAGGGCCAATGCTCGTCGGCCCACGCGGGCGGTGGCACAGGAGCCACCTTTAACGCCGCCAGTACAAACTCAATTTCTATGCCTTCTCGCAGCGCCAATGCCGACACGCCTGCGCGCGCTTCAGGCACTGTGCCCAAATAGCTGAATGTCTTGGCCACGCGCAGTGCCGCAAGGCCGGTGTGCAGATATTCGCGCAACCGTTCACGGTCTGCGTTCCCCGTGTGATGCACATGTAGCGCGCGCCCCAATGCGCCCATGCCGCGCATGGTGGCCGCATGTTGGGTGTGAGCCTGCTGTGCGTGCTGCTCACACAGTTCCGCGCCTTTTTCATACGCGCCCATTGCGTAGTAATAGCGCCACGCCGATTGCAGGTAATTGGTCGCCACGCTCGGCGGACAATCGGCGGCGGTGAGATCACGGGTCATGTGCTCGAGGTAGAGCGCGCCGCTTTCGGCATCTTTGCGCATACCCGCGATGCCGGCCGCGCACATGTTGTAAATCACCCGTTCCATCGGGTATTGGCCGTGCAGCACATCGAGCATGGCACGCAATGATCGCTCCGCTGCATCAACATTTTGAGCGTTTACGGCGCGATCCATCGCCAACCGTGCGCTTCGAAATTTGAGTCTGACCGACGCAGTTTGTGCAATGTAGTCGTCAAGCGCTTGCATAGCGTCGGGCAGTCGCACCCGGTCGGTGAAATGCAGATATTTCGCCCACGCTGCCAGCCACGCGCCACGCAAATACACGCCGCCTTGGGCTGACGCAGGTAGCGCGACGGCGATCTCGGCCAGCCGCGCGTGCAACGCTTGCAGACCCGCTGGATTGCCCGACATTTGAAACCACGGCAGCAACGCACCGGCGGCAAGATACAGTTGCACTGCGCGTTGCTCGCTATTGCAGTCAATCGCCGTTGCAACCTCCAGCCGCTCGGCAAGCGGCCTCAGCGCATCATTGGCGTCACCGCGCAGCAATGCCGCCGCAGTGGCGCCCATCGCTCGCGCCAAATTCAACTCGGCGTCGTCGCTCGCAGCAAGCGTTGCGTCGGCTGCATCTAAACGCGCGATCCACTCGCGCCATCCCGTGAAGCGCGCCCAATCGACCAGCATCCAGGTCATCGCGGTGGCCGCCAACCCCGCTTGTGCTTCGTAATCGTGGGTATCAGCGGCCAGCAGTGCCGCCGCATCAAGCCGATCCAGCACATTCAGTGGATCACCGCACAGGATGTCATGAACCACCAATTTCCACGACGGCGGCGGAGCTAGATGCAGGCCAGTGGCGATGCGGGATGCGGCAGATGCCATTTTTGCTTGAGTGTCAAAAAACGCGGACGAACAACGAACGGGAAGATCACTGAACAGACGCAAGCCGAGCGTCGCCTGCGCCAAGCGCTAATGCGTAAAAAGCGCAACTTTTATGACGCTATCACGATTTTGTGATCTAGGTGTACGTCGCGCCTGCTTAAAGTTCGTCACATCCTGCTGCGCACTGGTTCCAGGTTGGCACGGCGCCGTCGAAACTCTCAAAGGAGGCTGAAATATGCAACTTACGCGTGGCTTTTTCCTCAACACCCGTCGGCCAATCCGCACACGAGCGAAGCTTCTGCCAGCCGTACTCGTTTTAGTGAGCTTGATGAGCTCGGTAGCTTCCGCTGCGGGCACCTGGGCCGCAGCAGCCCCGCTAGCCAAAGGCCGCGCCGATCACCCCGGCATATTGCTGGCTAACGGCAAGGTGCTGGTGGTCGCTGGTGACAGCGACCCCGACGTCTTGAAAACCTGCGAGTTATATGACCCGGCGCTCAACACATGGAGCGCCGCAGGCTCATTGGCGGTGGCGCGCGACGATCACACGGCGACATTGTTGGGTAACGGCAAAGTCCTGGTGGTCGGTGGTGGCAATGGCGTCGACGGCACGCAGACCCTTGCCGAGCTGTATGACCCCGCCAGCAACGCGTGGACGTCGGCGGGCGCAACGGTCGTGGCGCACGCCGCTCACACAGCGACGCTGCTGGCCAACGGCAAGGTGCTCGTCGTGGGCACACGCGGTTTACCCATCACAACGCGTACGGTCGCCGAGTTGTACGACCCGGCAACCAACGCATGGAGCAGCGCGGGCACGCTAACGACGGGCCGCTACGAGCATACGGCCACCTTACTCGCCAGCGGCAAAGTGTTGGTCGCGGGCGGATCCACCGGCACCGCGCTAGTGCTCAACGCAGAACTCTACGATCCGGCGACCAACGCGTGGAGTAGCGGTGGCACGCTGATCACCGCGCTGGCCAGGCACCGCGCCGTAGCGCTCGCCAGTGGCAAGGTGCTGATTGCGGGCGGTGCCGTGTCGGGCGCAACGAGCGAGCTCTATGACCCAATCAGCAACACATGGAGCGCCGCCGCGCCGATGAACCAGTCGCGCGACCGGCACAGCATGACCCGATTGATCGACGGCACCGTGCTTGCGGCCGGCGGCTATGCGGGCACAACCACGTGGGGAAGTAGCGAGGTGTATGACCCGGTTGCAAACACGTGGACGGCCACTGGGGCGCTCGCGGTCGAGTCGCGCGGCCTGCATTCCGCCACGATGCTCCCAAGTGGCAAAGTACTGGTCACGGGAGGCTATCGCAGCGGGTACATCAGCAGCTCAGAAATCTATTCGCCCACCTTGGCTGCCAACGCAACCTGCAGGCCCGACATCGACGGCGACGGCTTTGTGACCGCCACCACCGATGCGCTGATTTTGCTGCGCGTTGCGATGGGTATGAACAGCAGTGCGGTCATCGCAGGCATCAATTTGCCGGCCACCGCTACCCGCAATACCTGGCCGCTGATTCGCGACTATCTGGTGACGCAGTGCGGGTTTAGTTTGCCGTAAATCTGGCTCGCGCGAAGTCACGCCAAGACAAACGACGACGATCACGATAAATCTCAATCATCTACTTACCGCAGCACATTTTTCAACACAGCTACACACAGGAGGATCTATGGAATTAGAAGTTACTTGGGCCAGAGCCACTCGTATCTGGTGGGCCTACCTCTGGCGCAGTATTGTCGGTGCTGTTGTTATGTCGCTGACAGGTGGACTTGTAGGCGGCTTACTCGGGTACCTCATGAGTTCGTTCGGCGCTAAAACGTCGACGGTTCAATTGGTCGCACTACCGATTGGCGTGATCCTTGGAGTCGGCATGTCTATCCTCGTTGTGAAACTGGTCCTCGGCAAAGACTTTGGCGAATTTCGCCTGCTCCTCGTATCAAAGGAGCACTGATATGGTCAACGATGCACTCAACCTGCCACTGGTACGATTTGCACACCGCTGAAATTACGCCATGACAACACAACAATGCGGGCTGTGAAGGCGGTCACAATTTCAGCGTTGCTACTGCAATTCGCGCTTGCAATGGGCGCGGCTCAAAGCGCGAACCTCACGGCATGGGAGACGCTTAACCAAGAAATCGTCTCACTTATCAATCAAGGGCACCCTGATCGAGCCATTATTGTTGCCAAGAGCGCGCTAGCGCTAGCGGAGCGAACCCAAGGCGTCAACCACGTCGATGTAGCCGCGCGTCTCTATTTGCTCGCGAATGTTTACACGACTCAAGCCAAGTACGCTGAGGCGGAGCCACTTTACCAGCGTGCGTTGACGATACGCAAGAAGTCCCTCGGCGCGGAGCACCTCCTCGTGGCCGACGTGCAGAACGATCTCCCCCACCTGTTCGTTCGTCAGGGCAACTACTCGCTCGCCGAACCGCTCTACCAACATGCTTTGGCTGTCCGCGAAAAAAAACATGGCCCGACTCATTCCTATGTAGGTAAGAGTCTGGAAGAAACAGCGCAAGTGCTTCGGTTGGCTGGACGACGAACGGAAGCGACGACGCTAGAGAAGCGAGCTGCCGCAATCCGATCTGCTTCGCGATAACGTTCGACGACACGGAACCCGGTTTTTTTTACCACTTGATGGCAATGAAAATCTTTACCGATGAGTAATACATCGCGACCCATGTCATCATTGAAGGACAACGCGTCTTCGGTGTCAGCGCGCGACCCGATTCCCGCCAGCGACAACGCGAGCGGCGTGCTGGTGTTCATCGCGTCGCTCTGGTGCGGCCTCACCTTTCCCGCCGCCGCGTTATTGACGCCGACAATGATTTCGGAGCGTGAATGGGGTGGCCTGCTTGTCATGCTTGTGTTCGTCGGTATCGGAGTGGCGCTACTGGTGTTAACGGTGATGTCATGGCTTGGGCGCTTGCTGCACGGCCGTGTGGTGCTCGATCTTGACGACGTCGCGCGCGTGGGTGAGCCGCTTGCGGGCACGATCTCATTTGCAAGAGGTGTCGGCGACGGTGATCACTTTCTGGTGAAAC
>JAYWAQ010000435.1:0-4588 GCA_043782305.1 Burkholderiales bacterium | reverse complement strand
CGAGTGTGAGTGCGATGCCACCGGTAGTGCGCATGTATTCCGTGGTGCCGACGCCGTATTTGGCATCGAGATCATGGCGTTTTCCTGTGGTCGGGTCCTGTTTCGCGGCGCGGGCGCGGCGTTCTTCGACACCGACCGCGTAAGTTGAGAGCCAGCCGTCCACCGCGCGATTCACGCCGAGGCGCAGCGCCCAGTCGCGCTCCGTATCGCCGTGAATCGTCGGCTCCAGCACGTCCGCATTGCTCTCCGGCCCGACCATCACGAACGCCTGCCCCTGCGCCTGAAACGAATGCAGATCGAGCAGCACTTCATGCTTCGCCATCAGCGGGCACAGCCAGTTCGCGATGTGATCTTCAAACTCGGTCGGCGCATCGGTGGGTTGGAGATTGCGGTTCAGATTGCGGTCGCCAATCCGACGCTTCATTGCGTACGCCATCGGGTTGGTGATGGGTACAAAAGTCACAACGCCATTAGTAATTTCCAGCGCACCGGATTCGATCTCGGCGATGACGCGGCGAATGCCGTACATCCCCGCAAGTTCGTTACCGTGAACGGCGCCGGTGATCAGAACGCGTTTGCCGGGTTGAACGGCGGTGAAAGTAGTGGACTGGAAAGGGAGCATGGGGTAGCTGATTAGCGCTTCGCGAGGATCACTTACTGGATTGCCGCGCCGATGGCGCGAGAATGACGGCGGGGAGGTGCAAACGTGTTTGGCACATGACGATCAAAGAACGCGGCAAAAAACAGCCTTCAAATACCGGCTCTCGTTGACCTGCGCGAGCCACGGATGATCCGGCCCTGCACCGCGAACCTCGAGTATCTGCAACTCTCGGCCTGCGTAGAACGCCGCACGTCGCAGCATGTCTAGGAACTGCTCTTCGCTGACTACGCCGGTGCAAGAACATGTCAGAAACAATCCACCCGGCTTCACCACGCCAAGCGCGAGCTTGTTCATGTCGAGATATTTTTTTAGCGCATCGATGACTTCATCGCGAGCGCGCGTCATCTTTGCGGGGTCGAGCACGACGGCGTCCCAGCGCTTGCCGGCTTCCTGTGCCTCACGCAGCCACGGGAAAATATCGGCCTGTGTGACCTTCGCCTTTACGTTGTTGAGCTTCAAGTTACGCGTCGCGAAATCAACCGCTTCTTCATCGAGGTCAACTGCGGTGATGTCCGTGGCGCCGTTCACACCGGAGTACACCGCGAAGCCACCCGAGTTGCAGCAGAGGTCCAACATGCTGGTGCTCTTCGTCGATGCAATGAGTTCGCCCCAACGCTTGCGGTTGTCGCGCTGATCGCAGAAGAAACCGGTTTTGTGTTTGCCGCCGATCTGGACGAAGAAATTCACGCCATGTTCGGTAATCGTCGACGGCTTGCCGCCGTGTGGCGGCTTGCCGGGCGGGCAATCAAAGCCTTCCTGCTTCTGCGCGTTGTCATCGCCGAACGCGAAAATTTGCGAACCGGGAAATTGGTTGAGCAGTGCGTCGTAAATCCAGTGCTGCATGCGGAACATGCCCGCCGCGTAAAAGCACACAACCAACACGTCACCAAAGCGATCCACGATCAAACCCGAGAGCCCATCGCCCTCGGCGTGGATTACGCGATACGCATCGGTCACGGCATCAAGGTTGTAAATCCTGCGCCGCAATTGCACCGCGTCTGCGATCTTCTCGGCGATAAATTGCGCATCAACAATTTCATCCTGCTTCTCGGTGAGAAGGCGAATCGCCATCGGCGCCTGCATATTAAGCATGCCGCGCCCGATGAATTCGCCATCGACGGAGAGCACTTCCACCAGGTCGCCGGGAATGATGCGCTCGGCGGGCCGCTCCACCATTTTCTGGAAGATGAGCGGATGAACGTATTTGCGCTCACTTTTTAGGCGAACTTGCGGGAGCGATTCAGAGCGATTTTTGCGGGCCATACCGCAATGTTAGCGAGCGGGGTTTTGTTTCCCCGTCAACAGTGCGGCTTCAACCTTTTTCCAATACGGCGTAAATCGCCGCAATGCGCCCCGATATTCGGCAAAGGCAGGCTCGGGCATCCATTCGACGTCAAACGCGCTCAGACGACCGTGTAGCCACCGTTGCGGCGTGTTCTGCGTCACCACCGACTTCGCGCCCAGCGCTGTAAGCACCGCAGACGTATCGCCTTTGTAGATCAACACGTCCGGAACTTCTGCCAGACAGTCGGCGATGAATTGCAAGCGCTTCAACGCGAAGCGTCCATGAGCATCATCGCCCATGTCGAAAACAAACACGTGCGGCAGGTCGGGATGCGCCGTCAACGTTGGGTTCACCGGCGAGAGCATTTCATCGTGCAGCAAAACAATGCGCGAGAAGTCAGCGTTCATGCGCGCGCCCCACCGCCGAACAGGCGAGCATCGAGCGTCTCGTAGCTCGCGTCGAACGGGCAAGCGTCGTCGCGTGAGGCTTTACAGCGCATGCACGGCTCGCCGTCGGTGTATTTCTGCACATTCTCACGGTTGAAAAAGTACGGCTTGCTGGAGAACGTTGAGGCTACCCATTGCCACGACAAATGGTTCGACGCCACATCGCCATCGAGCAGGTGCCGCACGTACCAATCCGCACCTACGCGCCAGCCAATTTTGCGAAAGTGCACGACGTACGCAGCAAACCACATGCGCGCATGGTTGTGCACATAGCCGTCGTTCAGCAACGCGTGAATGCTGTCATCGATGCAGGCGAGACCGGTGTTGCCCGCCATGATGTCGGCAGCGAGCGGCGCGTTGCCGAGCGGCACTTTCGCGGGCTCGATGTCGCGCATGAGCTCGTCGCCGCGTGCGAACCACACACGTCGCCAGAAGTCGCGCCACGCGAGTTCGAACACCAATCGGTACGCGCCGCTCGGGCCGCTTTTGGCGAGCGCCCATTCGCGCACTTCGTTTAACGTCAGGCAACCGTGCCGCAAGTAAGGCGAGAGGCGGGTGACGGCACCGCGCAGGTGATTGCGGCTGCGACCATAGGCGACGGGATCGATTCGGCTGAGCGTTGCCAATGCAGCGATTCGACCGCCCGGAGTCGGAGCGTCAGGGCCAGTCGCATTGGGGAAATATTGGGCAATCGTCGCGAGTCGGGCGTCGCGATCATCTGGAAGGTGAAGCTGTTCCATCGGGGCGTTTCTACATCGAGACACGATAGTACGCGTCTGGACGGATGACAGTCAGAGTGAGAATTGGCTTTTGCCTGAAACGAAGCTCGCTCGTGGGCTAGGGCCGGTAAGTACGGTAAGTCGACTTTAGACGAAAGTGCCGTCTAGCCCAAATGCAATGGTGATTACATAGAAAAGCTGCATGTGCCGGTGCGGAAGATCCAAGCCTGCAAATCGATGCCGGGAATCAAACCCGTGATCGCCAACCGAATAGTCGTGCAGGCAAAAAGAGCACAGCGCGAATGAGCGCGAACAGGGCATCGAACGTGATGCCGATCAATCTAAACGGCAGCGAGATCAACCAGAAGAGCGGGAACAACACCAGTGCGATCAAGGCAATCGGCCAGCTCACCACCAGAAGGATGCACCACACGAACAACAGGATCAACGCTTTCATTGCAAATCCTTAACGGTAGAACTACGAACGGAAACGAAACCTAGATCGACTTCGATCCGGTGATCGTCACTTTTTCAAACGTAGTGTGAGCGACGTTGGTGTTGGGTGCTTCGGACGGTGTTGCCGTCGCGAAGAGTGCCGCGACAGCGCCGACGGTGACCACTGAGAGGACGCTGGCGAACACAGCGGTAACAGCGGTTTCGGTGCGGGAGAGGATGTTGAAAGTGCGATTCATGTGGGACTCCAAAGTTTTTTCAATTCGTTTCGCAGCGGGGTATTCCGTTGCGATGGAGTGAACTTTATGCGGAGTGCTTTTTGGCCGCCAGGGGCGTGCGATGAATCGCGGGTAGATTGCGCGAACTGCGGAATCGGTTCGCGAATGGCCGCAGAACCGTCGCCATGACCAGCCGCCTTTAAGTCAATTCTGCGGCGATCATTGCTGCCACACTCACGGCGTTCGTCGGGTGCGTAATGCAGTCTGTGCTCCACACCTGGCCGATGCTCGCTCTCGCCATGACTTCAAGCGCGTCGTCGGCGAACAGTGCGTGCGTCACAGCAACATCCACAGAAGTTGCGCCCGCCGCCAGACAGGCAAGCGCGGCTTTCGCAACCGTTTGACCGGTGCTGGCAACGTCATCAAGCAGCACGACGGCGCGGCCCCGGAGCGAGACTTTGGGTAGCTCTATTTTGACGGCACGGTCACCGTGCCGCGTTTTGTGACACACGGCAGAATCGAATCCGTGCCGCGTGGCAGCCTGAGAAATCCACTGCGCTGATTCTTCATCGGGCCCGAGCAAAAGCGCGCCTGGCCTTTTCTCTGCGATCAGATCCGCCAGCAGCGGCGCGCCACTGAGCGCGACCGCCCGCGCAAGGGGAATCGCTTCACTTAACGCGGCGATGCGATGCAAATGCGGATCCACAGTGATGACCGCATCGAACAAGTCCGCCAGAAAGGCCCCGATCACGCGCTGACTCACCACCTCACCGACGTTAAACGCAATGTCCTGACGCATGTAGGCG
>JAYWAQ010000434.1:0-1598 GCA_043782305.1 Burkholderiales bacterium | reverse complement strand
ATCAACAGTGCCCGACTACGATGTGGCCAACACTGTGCGGCTGGTTTGACTCTGAGGTTTCCCCGCGAATAGTTCTTTCAGAACAACGAGTTGGGGCGTAGAGTTCGCAGTAAAAGCGCTTTTGTGCGTGGTTGTGTTGTGCGGGGTGCTCGCATGGCGTTGATCTTTTTCCTTGTTAGCGACCAAACTTTCAAGGAGAAACAAGCCATGCGAACGGACACGATTGTGGCGCGAGTGCTCGCCGATTGCAAAGTCTTTATGCATCACACGCGCTGGCAGCGACTGGTTGATTTGTGTTCGTCTGCGCTCAATGGTCAAGCGCTCGCGTTGACGCAACTGGCGCTGGGTTCGGGCTCGAAGACCACACTGCGCCACCGAGTCAAAGCGGTGGATCGGCTGCTGGGCAGTGCCTCGTTCGCCGCCGAACATCTCGACGTGTATCGCACGCTGGCCGCACGCTGGCTCACAGGCGTCTCGCCGCTATTGATTGTGGTGGACTGGTCGAGCTTGTCGGCGGACATGAAGTGGCACTGGTTGCGTGCCTCGGTGGTCGTTGAGGGACGCTCCATCACGCTCTACGAGGAGGTGCATCCCAGAGCTCATCTTGCCGCTTACGCGGTACACAGGCGCTTTCTTGAGCGATTGACCTGCGTGCTGCCCGCGCAGCGAGCGTCACCCATCATTCTCACCGACGCCGGATTTCGTGGCCCGTGGTTCGCGCTAGTCTTAGCGCAGGGGTGGCAGTGGGTAGGGCGGGTTCGCAACCGCGACTTTGTTTGCCACGTGCAGCCGATGAAATCACGCGCAGTCGGGGGCGGGGGCAGGTGCGTAGACTGCTTTGCGCCTGCGCCAGACGCGAAGAGTCCACGTTGGTTTCCGGCCAAATCACTCTACTTCGGCGCCACTGCGACGAGCGAGGACTTGGGGCTGTTTGACGCAACCCGCAACAAGCCCAACCGTTGTCGTCTGGTGCGCGTGAAGCGTTTGCCGAAAGCCCGTAAGCGGCGCTACGCCAGCGGCAAAGTACACGTCAACAGCAACTCAAGGAAACAGTCGGCTGCGGCGCGTGAGCCGTGGCTCTTGTCGTGCTCGCTGGGGCTTTCGCACTTGAGCGCCGAGACGATCGTGTCCCTCTATGCACAGCGTATGACCATCGAGCAGAGCTTTCGCGATACCAAGAACGAGCGGCTGGGCCTGGGACTCAGCCGATCAATGAGTCACGGACAGCGACGACTGGAGGCGTTGCTGCTGATCGGCCACATTGCAGCGATTGCCAAGCGCTTGATTGGCGAGGCGGCCAAGGCGCAACAGCTAGAGCTTCAACTGATCAGCCGCAAAAAAGCCACATATCACAACCGAGCAGAAATCTCGGTGATGACGCTGGCCTGTCGCGTGATTGCAAGTCCGATGCTGATGCAGAGAATGGGCGACCCACTGGCGCACATTCATCGATTACGATCTCAAGCCGCCAACGCCATTAAAGCTCGAAATTCACCTTCGTAATTCGTGGGGAAACCTCAGACGCTAGCCCTTATTAAATGTGCTTTACACTAAAAAGCTGATAAGACATTTGTCGCGCTGTGCGCGCACTTTTCTGT
>JAYWAQ010000433.1:0-4607 GCA_043782305.1 Burkholderiales bacterium | reverse complement strand
TGTCACCGCAGACGATTACCGCGCTGGCCTCAGACGGACTGGCTTTGAGCAACGCATGCAGGCGCTCGGTGTGGCGCAGATGCCTGTCCATGTCGTGCCCGCGCCAACGAGCTTGCGCGACGGTCGCGAAGGGCTCGCCGGACTGGTCGCACAAGCGCCTGAAATTGATGTGGTGTTCTGTAGCTCTGACGTGCTGGCGCATGGTGTGGTCACGGAGGCTCAGGCACGCGGCATTGAGGTGCCGCGCGACATCGCGGTGATGGGCTTTGGCGACCTTGCGTTTGCCTCGTACATTCATCCGGCACTGACCACAGTTCACATCGATGGCCGCGCGATTGGCCGACAAGCCGCGCAGTTCATCATGGATCGCATCGACGGGCGCGACATTGGTGAACGGGTGCGGGATATTGGTTTTTCGATTTTGGCCAGGCAGAGCGCTTAGGGCCTTGAGGCGCGCACGGCACTAGGATCGCCAGACCGCAAACGCAAACTCCTGCGGCAAAAGTGCCATACGTACACGGCAAAAGTGCACGACGCACCTCTCACTCCTATGCCTTCATCCTCGGCCACAGCCGGGGATCCAGTTCGTTGCAAACTACGCTGCATTTCAAGCCCGATTGCGGTCGCCACCATTCTGGATTCCCGGCGGTGGCGGAGAATGACGGCAAGTTGGTCGTAACTCATCCAGGCGGATGACCGCAAGCCTGCGCCACCAAATTGCGCACCAAATTGACCATTACCCACAAACCCATTACACTTTTAATGTTAGCGCTACCATAAATCAAGAATCGCAACGCAGCTCGCAACGCATTTAGGACCCATAAATCCATGACCGAACGCAAGAAACCCGAAGAACTCCGCTCTCATCGCTGGTATGGGGTCAAGGATTTACGCTCGTTCGGACACCGCTCGCGCACGGCGCAAATGGGTTATCACCGCAGCGACTACGCCGGCAAGCCGGTCATCGCGATCATCAATACCTGGAGCGACATCAACCCCTGCCACAGCCATTTCAGGGTGCGGGCGGAAGAGGTCAAGCGCGGCATCTGGCAGGCGGGTGGTTTCCCGGTGGAAATGCCCGCGATGTCGCTCTCGGAGCCGTTCCAGAAACCGACCACGATGCTTTACCGCAACCTGCTTGCGATGGAAACGGAAGAGTTGCTCAAGTCCTATCCGGCCGACGGCTGTGTATTGATGGGCGGCTGCGACAAAACGACCCCTGCGCTTGTGATGGGCGCGCTGGCGATGAATTTGCCAACGATCTTCATGCCGGCTGGCCCGATGCTGCGCGGCGACTATAAAGGCGGCTACATCGGCTCCGGTTCCGACACGTGGAAATACTGGGCCGAGCTGCGTGCTGGCAACATCACCGAGGACGACTGGCAGGAAGTTGAAGACGGCATCGCCCGGTCGCCTGGCCATTGCATGACGATGGGCACGGCATCCACCATGACGAGCGCGGTTGAAGTGCTCGGGCTCACGCTGCCCGGCGCAGCCTCGATTCCGGCTCCGGACTCGCGCCACGCGCAGATGGCCACACTCACCGGCAAGCGCATCGTCGATATGGTGTGGGACGATTTGAAGCCGCTTGACTTCATCACCGAGGCATCGTTCACCAATGCCGTCACGGCGGTGCTCGCACTGGGTGGCTCGACCAACTCCATCGTGCATCTGATCGCGATGGCCCGACGCGCAGGCATCTCGCTGACCATTGATCAATTTGACGCAATCGCGCGCAAAACCCCGGTGCTCGCCAATCTGCGCCCGGCCGGGCAGTACCTGATGGAGGACTTCTACTACGCGGGCGGCCTGCGTGGCTTCCTCACGCAACTGGGCGAGCAAATCGATGGCAGTCAGGGCACGGTCAACGGCAAAACACTCGGTGAAAACATCGAAGGTGCCAAGGTCTACAACGAAGACGTCATCCGTCCACGTAGCAACCCGATGTACGCGAGCGACGGCCTCGCCGTGCTGCGTGGAAATCTCGCGCCCGGTGGTGCGGTCATCAAACCCGCCGCGATGGAGGCGCATCTACGCAAACACACCGGCAAGGCTGTCGTATTCAAGGACTACGCCGACATGTCGGCACGCATCGATGATGAAAGTCTCGACGTCGATAAAGACAGCGTGATCGTGCTGCAAAGCGCCGGTCCACAAGGCGCGCCGGGCATGCCGGAGTGGGGCCAGTTGCCGATTCCGCAGAAGCTTTTGAAGCAGGGCGTGCGCGACATGCTGCGCATCAGCGACGCACGCATGAGCGGCACGAGCTATGGCGCATGCGTGCTGCACGTCACGCCCGAATCGCATGTGGGCGGGCCGCTGGCGCTCGTTAAAACGGGCGACCTTATCGCCATCGACATCGAGGCGCGCAGCATCAACATGCTGGTGAGCGAGCAAGATTTGGCGAAGCGAAAAGCCGCGTGGGTCAAGCCGATTCCGAAGTTCACGCGCGGCTACGGCGCGCTGTACTTGAAGCACGTTCAGCAGGCCGACAAGGGCTGCGACTTCGACTTTCTGGAGCCGGGGTATTCGGAGTCCGAAGGTGGTGCTGCAGGAACCGCGTCTGAGCCGGAAATTCACTAGTTCGCAAAGGTAGTTGTAGTTCCAACGCGTGGGCATGGGAGGCCCACACGAAGCTGCGTCGGATGCATTTGAATCAGGCACCATGAAATCAAAAATCAATCAATCAAGGAGTGAGTCGTGGATACCAAGCATTCAGCCGAATCGTCGTCGGCATCAACCGTGTCACGCCGCCAGTTGCTGCGCGGTGCCGTCGCTTCAACAATCGCACTAGGAGGAGCCAGCATGGCTGAAGCTAACGCAGGTACGGGCTCCGCAATCGGCCCCGCTTTTGATTTCAAACCGAGCCAGCGCTATCCCGATCCGGCGGTGCAAATTCTCGATCCGAGCTTTGCGAAATACCGGATCTACAGTAGTACCGTCGAGCAGCTGGGCTCCGGCATGCGCTGGGCGGAAGGCCCGGTGTATTTCGGCGACGGACGCTACGTGCTGGTCAGCGATATTCCGAACAACCGCATCGTGCGCTATGACGAAGTGACCGGCAGCTTCACCGTCTGGCGTCAGCCGTCCAATTTCGCCAACGGCATGTGTCGTGATCGTCAGGGCCGCCTGCTGACCTGCGAGCACCTGACGCGCCGCGTGACGCGCACCGAGTACAACGGCAAGATCACCGTGCTCGCCGACAGCTTCAACGGCAAGCGCTTCAATTCACCGAACGATATTTGCTGCAAATCGGACGGCTCCATCTGGTTCACCGATCCACCGTTTGGTATCGGCGGCCATTGGGAAGGCGAGAAAGCTACGCCCGAACTGCCACACTCGGTGTATCGCATTTCAGCCGACGGAAAATTGAGTCTCGTCACCGACAAATTGGCCGGGCCGAACGGCATCGCATTCTCGCCCGACGAGAAAAAAATCTACATCGTCGAGTCTCGAGCAACGCCGAATCGCCTGATCTCGTCGTTTGATGTGGGCGCTGACGGCAGCATCTCGAACAAGGCGACCATCGTTGACGCCAACGGACCCGGCTCGATCGACGGCTTCCGCGTCGATACGGACGGCAACCTGTGGTGTGGTTGGGGCAGCAATGGCTCGCCCACCGCAAAGGCCGAAGATCTTGATGGCGTCATGGTGTTCAACCCTCAGGGCAAAGCCATCGGATTCATCCGCTTGCCCGAGCGCTGCGCCAATCTGACCTTTGGCGGACCGAAAAATAATCGTCTCTACATGGCGAGTTGCCATTCGCTGTACGCCGTTTATGTTGAGGCGCACGGCGCGGTTTAGACCACGCGGAACCATCCTATGAACATTGCTAAATCTTTCCCCCGCCGCAACGCGGTACTCGCCACGTTGGCCTGTTGCGCAGCGTTCGCGCTGTTGCCAACGGCTTTGTATGCGCAAGCGCCCGACGCATGGCCGAGCAAAACCATCACCTACATCGTGCCCTTCACGCCGGGCGGCTCGACGGATGTGATCGGGCGCACCATCTCGCAAAAGCTCACCGATGTGCTTAAAGCTTCGGTCATCGTCGACAACAAACCGGGTGCGGCTGGCGCGGTGGGGGCGGGCTATGTTGCAAAGTCAAAACCTGACGGTTACACGCTGTTCGGCGGCACCATCAGCACCCATGCCATCAACGCGAGTCTTTACAAAAATCTGTCCTACGATCCGGTGAAAGATTTTGAACCGATCACGCTGGTGGCGACGTTGCCCAACGTGTTGATCGTGAGCCCGACGCTCGGTGTAAATAATGTTGCTGAACTCATCGCGTTGCTGAAACGCGACCCGAGCAAGCGCATCTTCGCGTCATCCGGCTCAGGTACGTCCACGCATCTTGCAGGCGAACTGTTTGCCGACTTGATCGGCGTACCACTCACGCATGTCCCGTACAAAGGCACACCGCCCGCGATGATTGATGTATCGACGGGGCAAGTGCCGTTCATGTTCGACCAGTTGACTGCCGCCAAGTCATTGGCCGATGCTGGCAAGCTCAAAATCATCGCGGTCACTACCGCCAAACGCGTAGCCATCGCGCCGAATTTGCCGACGATGATGGAGTCTGGCGTCAAGGACTTTCAGATGTCGTC
>JAYWAQ010000432.1:0-1607 GCA_043782305.1 Burkholderiales bacterium | reverse complement strand
AGCATGGCAGGCCGCGAAAAGCTCGACAACCTGGTGTTCGTCATCAACTGCAATCTGCAACGTCTCGACGGCCCGGTGCGCGGCAACGGCAAGATCATTCAGGAGCTCGAAGGTGACTTCCGTGGCTCCGGCTGGAATGTGCTCAAGCTCATTTGGGGCGGCTATTGGGATCAACTGTTGGCGCGCGATAAAGACGGCATGCTCGTCAAGCGCATGGAAGAGGTCGTCGACGGCGAATATCAGGTGATGAAGGCGCGCGACGGTGCCTACGTCCGCGAAAACTTCTTCGGCAAATATCCGCAACTGCGCGAGATGGTTGCCAACATGTCGGATGACGACGTGTGGCGTTTGAACCGTGGCGGCCACGATCCGCACAAGATTTACGCGGCCTACGACAGTGCGGTCAAGCACAAGGGCCAGCCCACCGTGATCCTCGCCAAAACGGTGAAGGGCTACGGCATGGGCCACAGTGGCGAAGGGCTGAACATCGCGCATCAGGCGAAGAAGATGGATCTCGAATCGCTCAAGCAGATGCGTGACCGCTTTGGCATTCCAGTCAAGGACGAAGACCTCGCGAGTTATCCATACTTCAAGCCCGCGGCCGATTCGCCAGAAGGCAAGTACATGCGCGAACGCCGCGCAGCGCTCGGTGGTTATCTGCCACAACGCCGCATGAAAAGCGTATCGCTTCCAACGCCGGAACTCTCCGCGTTTGAGGCGCAGCTCAAGAGCTCCGGCGAGCGCGAAATTTCAACGACGATGGCGTTTGTTCGCATTCTGAACACGCTGGTCAAAGACAAAAATATTGGCCGCAATGTCGTGCCGATCGTGCCCGATGAATCGCGCACTTTCGGCATGGAAGGCATGTTCCGCCAGCTCGGCATCTGGAACCAGCAGGGCCAGAACTACGCGCCAGTCGATGCCGATCAGTTGATGTTCTACAAAGAGGCGAAAGACGGCCAGATTCTGCAGGAAGGCATTAATGAGGCCGGCGGCATGGCCGACTGGATCGCCGCCGCGACGAGCTACAGCAACAGCAATGTGCCGATGCTGCCGGTCTACATTTTCTATTCGATGTTTGGTGTGCAGCGCATTGGCGATTTGTGCTGGGCAGCGGGCGACATGCGCGCACGCGGCCTGCTGGTCGGCGGCACCGCGGGTCGCACCACGCTCAACGGCGAAGGCCTGCAACACGAAGACGGCCACTCGCACGTGTGGTTTAGCGCGATTCCGAACGTGCGCACCTACGACCCGACCTTCCAGTACGAAGTCGCGGTGATCACGCAATATGCCGTGAAGGGCATGCTCACCGATCAGAAGGATGAGTACTACTACCTGACCGTGATGAATGAAAACTACACGCACCCGGCTATGCCGAAAGGTGCCGAGGCCGATATTCTCAAGGGTATGTATCTGTTCCGCGAAGGCCCGGATGTGAAAAAACCGCGTGTGCAGTTGATGGGTTCCGGCAGTATTTTCCGCGAGGTGATCGCCGCATCCGAATTGCTCGAGCTCGATTGGGGTGTCGCATCTGACGTCTGGAGCTGTACTTCATTTACCGAACTGCGTTTCCTACGACCCGACGTTCGGTTACGAACTCGCGGTCA
>JAYWAQ010000431.1:0-1607 GCA_043782305.1 Burkholderiales bacterium | reverse complement strand
ATACGACACTTCGCGTCACCAATACGACAATTATTTTGCTGCACCCGCTTTCTGTGAAGGCAACTTGGAAACAAGGCGCAACGACACAGTCAAACCCTCAAGCTGGTAATGCGGACGCAAGAAGAATTTTGATGTGTAGTAACCGGGATTGCCCTCTACTTCTTCAACGACGACCTCGGCAGCAGCGAGAGGGCGCCGGGCTTTGCTTTCCTGGCTCGATGTTTCAGGATTACCGTCAACGTAATTTAAAATCCAGTCGTTTAGCCAGCGCTCCATATCTGCGCGCTCCTGAAACGATCCGATCTTGTCACGCACGATGCACTTGAGGTAATGCGCAAATCGGCAGCATGCGAACATGTACGGCAATCGGGCCGCCAAATTGGCATTCGCTGTCGCATCCGCATCGTAGTATTCGGCCGGTTTGTTGAGCGACTGGGCACCGATGAACGCGGCCAAGTCACTGTTCTTGCGGTGCACCAAAGGCATGAACCCATTCTTTGCAAGTTCCGCTTCGCGGCGATCACTAATCGCAATTTCCGTCGGGCACTTAAGATCAATGCCACCGTCATCCGTCGGAAACGTGTGTGCTGGCAAATCCAACACCGCACCGCCCGATTCAACGCCACGAATCGACGTACACCAACCGTATTCCTTGAACGACCGGTTGATATTGGCAGCCATTGCGTAAGCCGAATTGCTCCACGTGTACTTGGCGTGCGACCCACCTTCGGTATCCTCCTCGAACGCGAATTCGTCTACTGGATTGGTTGTGGCACCGTACGGCATGCGCGAGAGGTAACGCGGCATCGTCAGTCCGACATACTTTGAGTCGTCAGATTCACGCAATCCCCGCCACGCAGCATATTCCGTATTGCTGAATATCTTGGTCAGGTCGCGTGGATTAGATAGCTCCTGCCACGAATTCATTTGCATGATGTTGGGCGATGCGCCCGCAATGAACGGTGCGTGCGCCGCAGCAGCGACCCGCGCCATTTCTCCCAACAACTCAACGTCAGGAGCCGTGTGGTCGAAGTGATAATCGCCAACCAGACAACCGTACGGCGCGCCACCGAATTGGCCGTACTCTTCTTCGTACAGTTTTTTGAAAATCGGGCTTTGATCCCAGCCCGTTCCCTTGTAGCGCCGCATCGTTTTACGGAGATCGTTTTTCGTAATGTTCATGACGCGGATCTTCAGCATTTCGTCAGGATCAGAGTTGTCGACGAGATACTTCAAACCACGCCAGGTTCCTTCCAGTTTCTGGAACTCCTCATGGTGAAGGATCATGTTCATCTGGTCCGAAAGCTTCTTGTCGATTGCGGCTATCAACCCCTCAATCGTGCGATAAGCGTCAGTGGATATGGTGTTGCTGTGTGCCAGCGCCTGCTGCGCCAGCGTTTGCACTGCAGATTCGATGGCGCCACGCGCCTCGTCTGTTTTCGGCTTGAATTCCTTGTTAAGGAGAGAGGCAAATTCATTGCCTTGAAACTCGACGGCGGCGAGACTCGATGCGCTCTGTGATGCGGTTGCCATGATTAATTCCTTTTATGCGTGCTGAGCGTGAACGGCGACTAGGCGCTAGGGGTATCGCTGGGCTTGGGCGCAGA
>JAYWAQ010000430.1:0-1608 GCA_043782305.1 Burkholderiales bacterium | reverse complement strand
CGTTCTTCAACCGACACCTGTTGAGTCGCACCGAGACGCGGATTGATGATCTGACACGTCAATATCCCGAGGTAAGCTTTAATGTACGCATCCCTTGACCCCGTGGGTCCATCGTGACGCGCCTCCCAGCTTTTTTCGTGCTAGTCTTCGCGCTCTCCGCTCCGTTCTGGTGGATTGGCGGCGCGACTGATCTACAGTTGATGCCAGGGCTCTCGGTGAGTGCGCTGATGGGCTTTTGTCCTGTGGTTGCGGCGTTGATTCTGGTTTATCGGGAGGGTGGAATCGCAGGTGCGCGGGCGCTGCTCATACGATCTTTTGATTTCGAACGCATCAAATCCAAGCGCTGGCTTGTGCCTGTTCTGTTTTTGTTGCCCGTAGTCAACCTGGTGGTTTACGGACTGATGCGCTGGATGAACCTGCCGCTACCTGCAGCGCAATTTCATCTATTTACTGCGCTGCTCATGTTCATCGCCTTTTTTTTCGAAGCCGTGGGAGAAGAGTTGGGCTGGTCGGGCTATGCACTTGGTCCGATGCAAGCGCGTTGGGGCGCATTGGGTGCAAGCGCGCTTCTTGGGCTGGTGGGAATCGCCTGGCATCTTACGCCGCTGCTGCAGATGGGCCGCACACCCACATGGATTGGCTGGTGGTGCGTGTATGCGCTGACCTTTCGCATTCTTACAGTTTGGCTCTACAACAACACCGGAAAAAGCGTGTTTGCAGCCGCGCTATTTCACGCCACGTTGAACCTTGCCTACCTGCTGTTTCCGGTTGACGGATCACATTTCGATATGCGTCTAGCCGGGCTCGTCATGACCGGTACTGCGTTGGTGTTCGTCGTAGTGTGGGGGCCCAAAACGTTGATGCGAAGGGGCCGCGCGAATGCCTGACTGTGTAGCGTATTGATCGCAGGAGATTTCAACACCATGACCGCAATATTTTTGCTTCAGCTTGCGCTGCCGCTGTTCTTCATCGGATGGATCGGACTGGCACCACTAAATAGCACGCTCGGGTTTTGCTGCCAGTGCGTTGGCACCGCAGCTGGTCTATTTGCGCTCGCGCTAACCGGGTTGTGGTTGTTCCCGCCGTGGTGGAGCCCGTATGTATTCGCGGCGTTGCTGCTGGCGGCAGTTTGGGTGGGTTGGCGACGACGATATCGGTTTGCCGCCCGTCTGCCGTCGGACTGGAAAGCATGGATTGTCACCGCAGTGTTTGTCGCTATTGGCGGCTGGGGCGCGGTTCAGTCAGCAAGCGGTTTGGCAGGGCAAGCACAGCAAGCGGGAGAGATGGTTGACTTGACATTTCCGCTCAAGAGCGGGACTTACCTTATGGTCAATGGCGGCAGCAATATCAGCGTCAACGCGCACCTGATGACGCTTGCTACGAGCATGGCGCGCTTCCATGCCTATCGAGGGCAATCGTATGGCGTTGATACCGTAAAAATTGATGCGTGGGGTCTGCGCGCCGACGGCTTGCAGCCCAGTGAGCCGAATGCTTACAACATTTATGGCGTGCCTGTTTACGCACCGTGCCGTGGCCTCGTGGTAATCGCTTTAGACGGTGTGCTCGATATGCAAGTGCCGCTGATGGATCGCGAGCATATGGCGGGCA
>JAYWAQ010000429.1:0-1614 GCA_043782305.1 Burkholderiales bacterium | reverse complement strand
TTTCCAGCAGATGAAATTGAGCAGGTACGAAAAAATGCGCTAGCGGGCATTGCGCTGTCGAAGTCCGATCCGGACGCGCTGGCGCAGGAGCGCATGTCGAGTCATTTCAACGCGTATCCGAAAGGGCATCCGAATTACTCGATGTCGACTGCCGAAACCGAGGCGCTGTTCAAGGGGTTCACGCGTGAGGATTTAGTCAAGGTGCGAGCCGATTTTTCGGGCGCATCGAGTGGCTTCGTCGTGATCGTGGGCGACTTCGATGTAGACGCCGTGAGTGCCGCCATCGACAAGGCGTTTTCTGATTGGAAAAGCAAGTCGCCGTACACGCGCATTGCGTCACGGCTCGCCTCCCCCGCTGCCATCAACGAGTGGATCGACGCGCCCGATAAAGAAAGCGCCATTCTCAGCGCCCGCGTCACGTTCGCGATGAAGCGCGACGACCCCGACTATCCGGCGATGTGGGTGGCAGACACGCTGATGGGCGCGGGCGGCGATCTCGACTCGCGTTTGATGAAACGCATTCGCGGCAAAGAGGGTTTGAGCTACGGTGTAGGCAGCAATTTCAACGCGGGTGTATGGGAGCCCGTAGCAAGTTGGGGCGTGTCCGGCAGCGCGGCACCGGGGGCCATCGCCAACATGGAGCGCTTCATGATGGAGGAAATTAATCGCGCCCGCGTGGAGGGCTTCAGCGCCGATGAAGTGGCCCGCGTGAAAACAAAAATCCGCGCCAATTACGACCAGTTTTATGCGAGCGACTCGCAGGTGGCAGGCGCGTGGCTCGACCGCATGGATCGCGGCTTGACCTTCGCTGATTACGAGGCGTTCGTGGCCAAAGTGCAGGCCGTCACGCCAGAGCAGGCCACCGCTGCCTTCCGCAAATATGTCGACCCGGCCAAGCTATCGATTGTGAAAGCAGGCGACAAGAAAAAGGCCGAAGCGAAATAACGCGTTCGGCCTGCTTTGAGCTTTGCCCTCCGCCAAGCGGGGAGGGCACGAGACTTAGCCCAGCTGCGCCAACATGTTCTCGCCGTATGAGCAGTTTGCCGGGCCGACGCCTTCGACGTTGACTTGTTTGACGATGCCGTTTTCAACCAGCAGCGAGAAGCGCTGGCAGCGAACGCCCATGCCGTTTTTGGTGAGGTCGAGTTCCAAGCCGAGCGCTTTGGTGAACGCCGCTGAGCCGTCGCCCATCATGCGCACCTTGCCGTCCACGTGTTGCGTCTGGCCCCATGCACCCATCACGAAGCCGTCGTTCACCGCCATGCAGATGATGGCGTCGACGCCCTTGGCTTTGAGTGCGTCAAAGTTTTTTACGTAGCTCGGCACGTGCTGCGCCGAGCAGGTGGGCGTGAACGCGCCGGGCAGGCCGAAGATCACGATCTTCTTTCCCTTCGTCAGCGCGTCGATCTTGAACTCGTTGGGGCCGACGGTGCAGCCATTGCCTTCGACCTCGATGAATTCGGACAGCGCGCCGTCGGGCAGTCTGTCGCCAACCTTGATCGTCATGGAATCTCCTTGTGGGGTACACCGGAAAGGGCAGACTGAGGAGAATCGCAGCACTGCGCCGGGATTTCAACCCCACTACTGGACGGGTCTCGGCTACCGCGGTAGCTT
>JAYWAQ010000428.1:0-1615 GCA_043782305.1 Burkholderiales bacterium | reverse complement strand
ACTACTTGGGCGGCCGCGAGGCGATGTATTGTCCGAAAAATACGCTTCAGTCGAACCGCCCCTTCGTGCTGAACTGTTTAGTGCGGATCAGATGGAGGCTCACGGGGCAGCGCTTGCGGCCGTTCAAACGGTGTCGAAGGCGCGAGGCTCGGACAAGCTATTAACCCGGTTAGCCGCCAACGAAACGGCGTTACTGGATGTTTGCGAGCTCCTCAGAGAGGCCGTTAAGGCTAATCGCAGGATCACACCTGGCGGTGAATGGTTGCTCGACAATTTCTACTTGATCGAGGAACAAATTCGCACGGCGCAAAGGCATTTTCCCAAGGGCTACAGCCACGAATTGCCGCGCCTTGCTACGGGCAGTTCGGCCGGACACCCTCGCGTGTACGACATTGCCCTGGAAGTCACGGCGCACGGCGATGGCCGCGTCGACATGGAAAGCCTCAATCGCTTCATTGCCGCGTACCAAAAGGTGACCGATCTGACGCTCGGTGAGCTTTGGGCTGTGCCGATCATGCTGCGACTGGCCTTGATAGAGAATTTGCACCGCGTTGCCGGTCGCGTTGCGGCAGGGATGATTCACCGCAATCAGGCCGGTGAATGGGCTGATCAAATGATTGAAGCTGCGGAGAAAGATCCGAAAAGCCTGATTCTGGTAATCGCGGATATGGCCCGCTCAAACCCGCCACTGGGCAACTCATTTGTCGCCGAATTGGCGCGACGATTGCAAGGCCAGAGTTTGGCGCTCGCGCTACCGCTGACGTGGATTGAGCAGCGCCTGTCCGAATCCAACAGCACGATCGAGCAGTTGGTGCAATCGGAGACACAGAGCCTGGCTGCCAATCAGGTCACGATCAGCAACAGCATTGGCAGCCTGCGCCTGCTGGGCGCAACTGACTGGCGAGACTTTGTCGAATCCATGAGCTGTGTTGAGGCGCTCTTGCGCAAAGATATCGGCGGCAATTATGGAGCGATGGACTTCGCCACGCGGGATCGCTATCGACACGTTGTCGAGCGCATTGCCCGGCGCGGCTCAATGTCTGAAAAGGAAGTGGTGCAGGCGGCACTGCGTCTTGCCCAGAGAAATGGCGACTCGCTCAGCGAACCCACGAAATCCGACGCCGACAAACGTCGGGCGCACGTCGGGTACTACCTGATAGACGCCGGGCTTACAGAGCTGGAACGCGAAGCAGGCTGGCGCATTTCGTTCGCCGAGGCCTTGGCGCGAATCGGAGCGCGGGTTCCGCTGTTGCTCTACCTCGGTTCCATCGCCCTGTTGACAGTGGTGTTTGTCGGGTGCTTTGTCTTCGCAGTCAACGCTGTGGGGATGGATCGCTGGATATCGGCAGCGGTCGGTTTGCTTGCATTGCTTTGTGCCAGTCAATAGGCGATCACTTTGACGAATTGGGCCGCAACGCTGCTGGTTATCCCGAATCGCCTGCCGCGTATGGACTTTTCGAAAGGCGTTCCGGCGCAGGCGCGCACGCTCGTGGTGATTCCGACGATGCTCACCAGTCTGTCAGGTATCGAGCGATTGGTCGAGGCGCTCGAGGTTCGGTTTCTGTCAAACCGCGACGCCAATCTCTACTACGCGTTGCTGACCGATTTTCGTGAC
>JAYWAQ010000427.1:0-1619 GCA_043782305.1 Burkholderiales bacterium | reverse complement strand
TGGAACTCGCAACGTCACCATTCGTGCCCACCGCGAACTCGCACCGTTCAAACAGGTGCTGCCGAGCTGTGCTGGCACGGTAAGCCTGAGTGATTCGAGTGCGTGGCTGCGCTATGGTGCGTCATTGGGTGTCACGTTGGCTCCGTCAACAAGCGCCATATTCACCGGCTGGTCCGGCACCATCAGCGGAACGGCGACTACCGTCGCGACAACCGTGGGCAGCGCCGTGCCGGAATACGTCGCGACGTTCAACACGACTGCCGAGCCGCTGACGGTGACGAATGTTTCACCGAAAAGCCTTGGCGATGATTCGATCTCGACCGTCGTCACGGTGTCGGGCACGGGTTTCACCAATGCGACGCGAGTGGTGATATCAGGACTCACATTCATACCGGCTTTCGTTGACAGCCAGACACTTCGCGTCACGATCAGCCGCAGCCAGTTCGCAGAATCGGGACAGGAAACCGCGTATGTGTACAACCAGTTGAGCACGTCGTGCGCCGTGTCGAGCACCGCGAAGGCCATCGAATTACTGCCCGTGGGCAACAAGGTGGGCACTACGTTGACCGAGTATTACCACGCCGGGCTTGACTACTATTTCCTCACGGGGCGCGACAGTGACAAAGCCGCGCTCGACACGGTTGCCGCTTTCGCACGCACCGGAAAAGAGATCAAGATGTACCGTGCGGCGAACATCGATACCTTACCGCTGGAGCGCCACTTCTTTGCGAAGGTCGCGCGCGGAGGCTCGCGCGGAAGCCACTTTTTTACGGTACAGCCGGACGATCAGATCGCGCTCGCGTCGCTTAATCCAACCAATGCAGCGCTCGATGCGAAACCGTTGCTGGAGGGCGTCGAAGGCTACGCAATTCCCAAGTCAACCGCCGGTGTCTGCCCTTCTGACACCCTCCCGATCTACCGCGCGTTCAAGGGGCCACCGCGCTTCGTAGACGACGGTAACCATCGCTTCAGCGTCAGCCTCGCGCAGCATCAGGATATGGTGAACCGCTTGGGCTGGACTGATGAAGGGGTGGCTTTCTGTGGGTTGCAATAGCAGCGTTTAAACCAGGCTCGGCCAAAACAGATCGCTTGTGACGGACAAACTGCGTGCGGCTTAACGCTTGCCGCCAAAGATGGAGCCCAGCACGCCGCGAATGACGCGGCGACCTACCTCGGAGCCGACCGCGCGTGCGGCTGATTTCATCGCGGCATCAGCTACCGTCTGGCGGCTATGCGGGGAGTTCTTGCTCTCCATCACGTCGCCAATCATGCCGCCGATTTTGCTGAAGAAACCGGGTTCGTCCTTGGTTTCAGGTTTCGTTGCCGCAGCGTCCGGTGCTGCCACCTTGTCTGCAGTGTCCATCCGTGCCGCAACACGGCCAGTGAGTTTTTCGTAGGCACTTTCGCGGTCGGCGGTCGTGTCGTAAATGCCCGCAACCAATGAAGTTTTGATCAGTACTGCGCGCTCGTCCGGCGTGACTGGGCCGATGCGGGACGAGGGCGGAATCACCCAACAGCGCTCGACCGGATTTGGTCGTCCTTTTTCATCGAGAAACGAGATCAGTGCCTCACCCGTTGCTAGCTCCGTGATCGCCTGCTCAGTATTGATTTTCGGGTTG
>JAYWAQ010000426.1:0-4641 GCA_043782305.1 Burkholderiales bacterium | reverse complement strand
TTTGCAGCTCGTTACGCCACTCAGCACCGAGGCCATTCAACCAGCGTCGCGTGTGATTCGCAACGAAATTAAATTCACCCTGACCTTTGAAATCAGTCCCGAGATTCAGTCCGAAACGAAAATAATTTGGGCCCCATGATTTCTCCTGGACGCTGATCAACAAAACGTTGCGATCACGCTCGGTGACGATGCGGTAATCAAGCCGCTCGAAGTCGCCGCGACCGTCAAGCCAGGCCAGATCACGCTCGATCTGATCGCGAGCGAACAGCGCGCCAGCCGCGACCGAGAGCTGTGCGCGAATTGTTGCAGCGCTGGCATAAGTACCGCCTTCGACGCGAATTTCATCAATTTTTGTTGGCGTGGACGCGCGCCGTTGCACCACCAGTTGCGCGATGTATTCGGTCGGCGATAGGGCGTACGACGACAACAGCGGCAAGACCCCGCGCGTCGCCTCGGCACCGCGATTGATGGCGTCGGCACCGAGCTTGAAATCAGCGGCGGTAATCTTTGACAAATCGGGCACCACCAGCACGTCGGTTGGTTTCAGGGACGCAATCGAGGTACGCACGTTCTGTTCGGTGAGGATGTTCAACATCTGCAACCCGATACCGAGGATCGAGCCCAATTCTTCGCGCGGCAAGAGCGGCGTCCCGATGTTGACGGCAATGACAATATCGGCTCCCATCTTGCGCATCACGTCAACCGGCAGGTTGTCCACCAGACCGCCATCCACCAGCATGCGGCCATCGATTTCGACCGGTGCGAACGCAGCGGGCACGCTCATGCTGGCGCGCATCACGGCGGCCAGTTCGCCGCGATCAAACACGACCGCTTCGCCAGTGACGAGGTCGGTGGCAACCGCGCGAAACGGGATCGGCAGGCGGTTAAAGTGAATGCTGTTGGGCACGCCATCGGTCAACTGCTTCAGCACGTTTTCGAGGCCCGTTGAAGCGACCGCCGAGCGCGGCGCACGAAGCGTACCGTCGCGCATGCCAAACTCAATGGGCAGCGACAGTTTCAAATCATCGGCCTTCCGCCTCAGTGAGAGCTCTTCGCGCGGCGGGCGATCGGCAAGCACGGCGTCCCAATCAAGCGAGAGCACGCGCCGCTCCAGCTCAGCGGGCGTCATGCCGCTGGCGTAGAGCCCGCCGATGATGGATCCCATGCTGGTGCCCGCCACAAAATCAATCGGGATCCGCGCTTCTTCGAGCGTTTTCAGTACACCCACATGTGCGATGCCGCGTGCGCCGCCGCCGGAAAGCACCAGCCCGATTCGTGGCCTCGCGGTCGGTTTGGCGCGCGCGACCGGCGGGGTGAGTTCAACCGGCGTTGGCGGCGAGAGCCCAGCGGGCACGGGGGTTTGCGCCGCAAGCTCGGGCGTTATCAACCCGCAGCAAATGACCAGACTACAGGTAACAGCTTTATGCTGAAACAACCGTTTCACAAGGGCTAGAAGGCGGTTTGTACTACTCATCAACTTCACGCGTTTTTCACCATTAGCCCACGTTAATGCTTGATTACAGCGAAAAGTTACTGCCTGGTTTCCGACAACACATCGAGCGTTCTCGAATGAAATTCCATGCGATAAAGCATAAAGGTGACGACCAGCGTGGTCGCGATAAAAAACAGCGGCTGGACAAACCACATTAGCGCTGCGGCCGCAAAATAATAAGCGCGCATGCCCTGGCCGAAGTTCTCACCGGCAAGCTTCAAAATTCCCGAAGCGCTCCGTGCCGCGATGTGGTCAGCATCGGTGATTTTGTCTTTCGGTGACAGCGATCCGATCAGAATCGTCACAAAATTAAACTGCCGTACAGACCAGGTAAATTTCACCAGCGCGTACACAAACAGCAAAATCAGCAGCACCACTTTTGCCTCCAGCAATTGCTGCGAGCTCCTCTGCGCAAAGGGCAGATTCTGGAGAATGTCAGCGCTTTTCTCCACCGAGCCGAAGAGCGCCAGCAAACCACCGAGCACGAGGACCGTCGTTGACGAAAAAAACGTCGCACTGTGCATCAGATTGGCGGTCAGACTCGAATCAACGATGCGATTTTCGCGCACCAATGTTTGCTCCAGCCAGCGCTCACGCAGCGGATTCATCACGTTAAGCAGGCTGTGCCGTCCGGTGCTGCGTCGCGCCGCAAACCACGCGTAGCCAAACCAGCAGAGCGCAAAGACAAGCACTGCCGCCAGGTCAAAGTGGGTGTAGGTCAGTGTCACGATGAATGCGGAAGCAATTTACGCGGCCACCGCCGCCGCAATCGCCTCAGCGCCGCTGCGTGCCAGCGTCGCGTCCTCTGCCTCGACCATCACACGCACTACGGGCTCGGTACCTGAGGGACGCAGCAGAATGCGCCCATGTCCGGCGAGCTGCGACTCCCAGTCGGAAAGCACGGCCTTGACACCGGGCTTGTCTGCCCACTTTGAGGCCTTGTCAATGCGCACATTGATGAGCTCTTGCGGCAACAAAGTCACGTCCCTCGCCGCATCGGCCAGCGACACACCACGTTCGACCAGCGCGCGCAACACTTCAAGCGCCGCAATGATGGCGTCACCGGTCGTATGACGATCAAGGCACAAAATATGGCCCGAGTTCTCGCCACCGATCAGCCACTGCTTTTCACGCAGAATTTCCAGCACATAACGATCACCGACCTTCGCCCGCGCGAAGTCAATGCTGTTGCGCGCAAAGGCCATCTCAAGCCCGTAGTTCGTCATCTGCGTGCCAACCACGCCGCCACCCAATTCGCCACGTGTTTTGCGATGCGACGCGATGATGTAGACAAGCTGATCGCCGTCGTACAGGTTGCCGTTCGCGTCCGCCATCAGCAGACGATCAGCGTCACCATCCAGCGCAATGCCGATATCCGCTTCGTGCTTCACCACCATCTCGGCGATGTATTCCTCGTGCGTCGCGCCAACGCCTTTGTTGATGTTTAAACCATCCGGCGACACGCCGAGGCTCACGACCTCGGCGCCCAATTCGTGGAACACGGCAGGTGCCACCTGATAGGCCGCACCATGCGCGCAATCCACCACAATTTTCAAACCGCGCAGCGACAACTCCGTCGGAAACGCCCGCTTGCAAAACTCCACATAGCGGCCGGGCGCATCGTTCAGGCGCTTCGCCTTGCCCAACTCATCCGAAGGCACGCATCGTAGCCCGCGATCAATCTCGGCCTCAATTTCAAGCTCGGCCGCGTCAGAGAGCTTGTCGCCCGCGCCGTCGAAAAACTTGATGCCGTTATCCTGAAACGGATTGTGCGATGCCGAGATCACGAGTCCCGCCTGCAAGCGGAGCGCGCGCGTGAGGTATGCAATGGCGGGCGTTGGCAGCGGCCCGGTGAGCACCGTATCCACCCCGGCCGCAGACAAACCGGCCTCCAGCGCCGCTTCCAGCATGTAGCCCGAGATGCGCGTGTCCTTGCCGATCAACACCGAGGGCCGTTTGCCCACCTTCGACCGCGCCCGCAGAACGCGACCTGTCGCGTGCCCCAATTGCATGATGAAATCCGGAGTTATCGGCGCGACACCCACCTCGCCACGCACCCCGTCAGTGCCGAAATATTTTCTTTGGTTCATGCCCGCATTGTAGGAGCGGCTCAGCCGCGACCCATGCGGGCTTGTGCCACGGCGGGTCGCGGCAGAGCCACTCCTACAGGCTCATCGCCCGCCAAACCTTAAGCGCATCAACCGTCGCCGCCACATCATGCACCCGCACGATGCGCGCCCCGCGCTGCACGCACACCAGCGCCGCCGCCACGCTCGCATGCACGCGCTCCGCCGCCACCGTGCGCCCGGTGAGCTTGCCCAGCGTGCCTTTGCGCGACCAGCCCGCCAGCACCGGATAACCCAGCGCGACTAACCGATCAAGCGCTTTGGTCAGCGCTAAATTGTGCTCACGCGTCTTGCCAAAGCCAAACCCCGGATCAAGCGCAATCCGCTCGCGAGCAATCCCGGCCGCCTCGCAAACCAACGCCCGCTGCCGCAAAAAATCGGTCACCTCAGCAACAACGTCCTCATAAACAGGCGCGGCCTGCATCGTCCCCGGCTGCCCCTGCATGTGCATGAGCACCACACCAACGTCACTTTCCGCGCAAACTTCAACGGCCCCCGGTGCGGTCAAAGCCATCACGTCGTTCACCATGGAAGCCCCAGCCGCTACGGCTTCCCGCATCACTTCCGGCTTCCTTGAGTCAATCGAAACACAATGCCCAGCGGCGACCAGTGCCCGAATAACGGGCAAAACGCGCTCCAGCTCCGTCTCAACGCTCACCTCCGGCGCACCCGGCCGCGTTGACTCGCCCCCGACGTCCAGAATGTCCGCCCCCTCAGCAGCCAGCAATTCGCCGTGACGAATCGCCAATTCTTCGGTCATATGTTGACCCCCGTCAGAGAAAGAATCCGGCGTTACGTTGACAATTCCCATCAGCAAAGGCCGGTCACCCGCCCCCACCGGCCATGAAAACCGCCCCGCGCGCCAAACCGACGCAGCTTCGCCCGAAGGCGTTTGCGCCGTAAAATTAAGCATCGACTGTGAAAGCACCGTGTTTTGATCCGCTCTTCTGACTACCCCGCCCTCTTCGCCCAACGCATTGATGCGTTAAAGCGCGAAGGCCGTTATCGAATTTTCGCAGAGCT
>JAYWAQ010000425.1:0-4648 GCA_043782305.1 Burkholderiales bacterium | reverse complement strand
CGAGATGGAGTCAAATTTCATAAAATGACGTGCTAACCTATATGCAATAAGCCTTTCAAAATAATTACCATGAAAGCTGTATCTGAAAATTGCTGATTTCTGCCCAAACTTAGTGATTTCGAGCCATCCGAACCGGCGAAGATTGCCTTCTGGCGTGGCATTGGGCATAATAGAAGGCTTCGCTGGCGAATTTATTTAAATGCGTCAGCACAATTTAGCCGCTCAATCAATCCTCCGTTTGGGCAAAAACGTCACGTATCCTGGCTAATTTTTCGCCGTACTTAAAAGTATCGGCAAGAAAATTCCGTCCCAGGGCGCCGTGAAAACATCAAGGACAGCACCGTTATGAAATCTGGAATCCACCCCGAATACCGCGACGTCGTTTTTCACGACACCGCCGCCAACGAGAAGTGGATCACCCGCTCCACCTTGCATACCCAGCGCAAAATCACCATGGATGACGGCAAAGAATATCCATTGGTCATTCTTGAGATTTCCAGCATGTCGCACCCGTTCTACACGGGCAAGCAACAGCGTATTCTGGACACCGCTGGCCGCGTTGAGCGCTTCAACAAGAAGTACGCCAAAAAAGAAGCCGCGTAAGCCTACGCTGATCGGCCAACAAACGAGGCAGCCGCGTGCTGCCTTTTTTGTTTTTGGATGTCGGCGATCGGGATGCCTAACGTGCCTGCGTTGACGTAACGAACGCCACGCCCGCACCCCGGTCAAATCCGACAGCTCACCGCTCACTCGTCACTAAAAAATGCAACCACGCATCAATCATCAACCCACAGATCGCAACAAGGCTCAATGGAAATCCGTCGCGCTGTTCGCGTTGATTGGATTCTGGTTGCTGTCGGGGGTGATTGGGCGAGATCCGTGGAAGCCGGAGCCGGTTTATCTGGGCATTCTGCAAACCCTGCTTGAACAGATGGCGAGCGGTGGTCGTGACTGGTGGACGCCGACCGTGGCGGGCGTCGCGCAGGACTCAGAATTCATCCTTATTCACTGGCTCAACGCACCCATCGTGCTGCTCGCCAAGCTCGTCTTGCCGCTGCACGAAGCGGCGCGGATCAGCACAACCCTCTGGGCGGCACTGGGCATCGCGTCTCTGGCGTTAGCGGCACGGGTCTGGAGCGGCGGCCACATCTCATTTCTGGCGGCCATTGTGGCGATCGGCTGCGTCGGCTTGTATCTTCATGCCCATGAATATCAGCCCGCCATTTCAGCGTTTGCGGCGCTGGCATTCGCGCTTTACGGCACGGCTGAGCTGGCCAGCGCCCCACGGCGCGCGACCCTGTTGTTGACGGTCGCCGTGGTCGTGGGGTTCGCGGCGCGCGGCGCGATGGGCTATGTGCTGGTTGCGCTTCCCATCATCGTGCTTTGTTTCGCACCGGTGTATTCGATGTATCGCGTGGCGTTGATCCGGGCGCTCATCTTCGCCACCGTCATCTGTGCGTTCTGGCTTGCTGCGTTCGCATTGCGTGATGCGGGTGGTTTTGCCGCGTGGACAGAGGCTGATTTTGGTCTCAACATTGCCGATCATGACCGCTTTGGTCCGACCTTTTACCTCGGAACGCTTTTGTGGTTTGCCTGGCCCGCCTGGCCGGTCGCAATCTGGCTGATCACCCTGCGTGTTCGCGGCTTCGGTGGAGGCTGGCAACGCGGCGAGGTGGTTGCGCCTATCGTGTTTTTCGCGAGCAGTTTCGTGACGATTTCGGTATTTACCGATCCGCGCGCCATTCACGCGATTTATCTGTTGCCGCCTCTGATAATCCTCGCCGCATTCGGCGTTGATACGCTCAAGCGCACATGGTATGCGCTGATTGACTGGTTCGGCATCATGGTGCTGGGGCTCACGGCCATCGCCGTAGTGCTCGCCGCCAGTGCCATTTACTTTGACTGGCCGCCGATGATTTCGCAATGGCTCAAGGGCTACGTGCCGGGCTTCAAAGGCACACTGCCGTGGCTGGGTTATGCCGTCGCGATGCTCGCGTTTGTGATCTGGGTCGCGCTCATACAACCCGCGCACCAGCACGCCCGCCGAGCCCTCATTAACTGGGCGGGCTGCGTGACGTTTTTGTGGGTCGTCGCGCAGGCGCTACTCATCGCCCCGGCGAACCACATCAACAGCTATCGTGGCGTGTTCAGCGATATGGTTGCCCAATGGCCAGCCAATCAGTGCATCAATTCGCTCGAGCTATCGACGGCGCAGGCGGCGATGCTGCGCTACTACACGGGCCTCGTCACCGAACCGGCCGAGGAAGTCTCGGAACTGAACTGCCCGTTCGTCCTCATGCAACGCTATCGCGGCGAGCCCGACGCGCTGCCCGCTCCCGATTTCAAGCTCATTGCGAGCGGCAATCGCCCCGGCGATAATGCGGAATCTTTTGAACTCTACGCTCGCACCCTGGGTGCCACCCCTGCAATACCTGCAACACCCGTTACTGAAAAGGCCAAAACGCCATGAAATTTGTTGATGAAGCTTTTATTGACGTAATCGCCGGTGACGGCGGTAACGGTATGGCCTCTTTCCGCCGCGAAAAATGCATCCCGCGCGGTGGCCCGGATGGCGGCGACGGCGGACGCGGCGGCAGCATTTATGCGGTGGCCGACGAGAACATCAACACGCTGATCGATTACCGGTTTGCGCGTATCCACCGCGCGGAAAAAGGCGGTAACGGCAGCGGTGCTGATTGCTATGGCCGCGGCTCCGAGGATGTGATTTTGAAAATGCCGGTCGGCACCATCATCACCGACGCTGAAACCGGCATCCAGATCGCTGATCTTGCGAAACACGGTGCACGTGAAATGATTGCCAAAGGCGGCGCGGGTGGCCTCGGTAATCTGCATTTCAAGTCGAGCACCAACCGCGCTCCGCGGCAAAAAACGATGGGCGAAGAAGGCGAAAGCCGCCGCGTTCAGCTTGAGCTCAAAGTGCTGGCGGATGTGGGTTTGTTGGGCTACCCCAATGCAGGCAAATCAACGCTCGTGCGCGCTGTCAGCGCGGCCAAGCCGAAAGTCGCTGATTACCCGTTCACCACGCTTGCACCGAGTCTGGGTGTCGTACGCATCGATCACGGTCGCGCGTTCGTTATCGCGGATATTCCCGGCCTGATCGAAGGCGCGTCGGAAGGCGCGGGTCTGGGGCACCAGTTCCTGCGCCATCTTCAGCGCACGAAGCTGATTCTGCATCTGGTCGACATCGCGCCGTACGACCCCGAAGCCGACCCAGTGAAAGAAGCCAAGGCGCTCGCAGCTGAGCTTAAAAAGTACGACACGCAGCTCTTCAAGAAACCGCGCTGGCTGGTGTTCAACAAGCTCGATCTCGTCGATGCCAAAGAGGGCGACACCCGCATCAAGGACGCGCTCAAGCGTTTGCGCTGGACCAAACCATGGTTTGCCATCAGCGGCATGCAATCGACCGGTACGCAAAATCTGGTGCGTGCGATTGGCGAGCACCTTGCAGCTGTCGCTGCGGAACTCGCAGCGAAAGAGGCCGCAAAGAAACCCAAAATGGCGGTTCAAGCAAGCGCGCTCGCCCCGGTGATGGGGCACAGTACACCGTCCGGTCAGGCGACCGAACAAGCGCAAGCTCGCCGCGAAGCGCGCCGCATCGCCGACGCATCCGTTCTGGCGTGAATCGGGCTCGGCTCAAAGCCACCAAACGCCTTGTTGCCAAAGTAGGCAGCGCACTCGTCACTAATGGCGGTGCGGGCATTGACCGGACTGCCATCACGCGGTGGGCGTCGGATGTCGCCGCCCTTCGTGCCAGCGGTGTTCAGGTCATCTTCGTGTCTTCCGGCGCGGTCGCTGAGGGTATGGCGCGACTGGGCTGGAGCGAGCGCCCCAAGGCGATGTCCGAGCTGCAAGCCGCCGCCGCCGTTGGGCAAATGGGCCTCGTCAACGTTTACGAACAAGCGTTCGCCGCGCACGGCCTGCACACCGCACAGGTGCTACTCACGCACGAGGATTTGGCGGATCGCAAACGTTATCTCAACGCCCGCTCCACGCTCCTCGCGCTGCTCAAACACAATGTCATCCCGATCATCAACGAGAACGACACCGTCACCACCGACGAGATTCGTTTCGGCGATAACGACACGCTGGGCGCGCTAGTCGCCAACCTCGTTGATGCGCAAACGCTGGTGCTTTTGACCGATCAACGCGGGCTCTACACGGCCGATCCGCGCCGGGATCCCTCCGCAGAATTCGTGAGCGTTGGACGCGCTGACGACCCGCAATACGAGGCGATGGCCGGTGGCGTGGGAACAGGCATTTCGCGTGGCGGCATGCTCACCAAAATTCTCGCTGCACGCCGCGCCGCCAACACGGGGATTCACACCGTGATTGCCAGCGGTCACGAGCAAAACGTGTTGCAACGTGTGCTCGGTGGCGAATCTCTCGGCACACTCCTCTACGCGCCAGAAGCCAGTCTCGGCAAGCGTAAAAGCTGGCTCGCGGATCATTTGCAATTGCGTGGCAAAGTTACGCTGGATGCGGGTGCGACAAAGGCGTTGTTGCACGGCGGACGAAGCTTGCTGCCGATTGGCGTAATCGCGGTCGCTGGTGAATTCGAGCGCGGCGAAGTCATCGGTTGCGTCGACGAAGCAGGCCGGGAACTCGCTCGCGGGCTCACCAATTACTC
>JAYWAQ010000424.1:0-1627 GCA_043782305.1 Burkholderiales bacterium | reverse complement strand
CGGCCATGCCATCCTCAATCGAAACGATCGGGTAGCGCGCCGCCCAGTCGGCCCACAGATCAGTCAATTCGCCGCTGGTCAACACGCGGCCTTCGCCTTCAAGGTGGTACTTGCCGTCCTTGTAGAACTCGCTCGCTGCGCAGTCAAGCGCCAGCGCGATCTGCTCGCCCGGCTTGTAGCCCGCCTGCTCAATGGCCTGCATGAGCAGCGTCAGCGCCTCTTCGTTGGATTTCAAGTCCGGCGCAAAACCGCCCTCGTCCCCCACCTGCGTCGGCCAGCCTTTGCTGTCGATGAGTTTTTTCAGCGTGTGAAAGACCTCAGCGCCCCAACGCAGCGCTTCTTTAAAACTCGGCGCGCCGATGGGCACGATCATGAATTCCTGCAAATCAACCGAATTGTTCGCGTGCGCGCCGCCGTTGATGACATTCATGAGCGGCACTGGCAAACTCATCGGACCCGCGCCACCGAAGTATCGATACAGCGGCAGGCCGACGTCTTCTGCTGAGGCCTTCGCGACCGCGCACGAGACGGCAAGCATCGCGTTCGCACCCAAGCGGGATTTGTTCTCCGTGCCGTCGAGTTCGCACAAGATACGGTCAATGCGCGTTTGCTCTTCGCCATCGAGGCCGAGCAGCGCTTCGCAAATTTCGGTGTTGACGTAATCCACCGCAGTCAACACGCCTTTGCCACCATAGCGCGACTTGTCACCATCGCGCAGCTCAATGGCTTCGCGGCTTCCGGTGGAGGCACCACTTGGCACAGCGGCGCGACCGGTGGCACCGCTCTCAAGCACAACATCTGCTTCAACAGTGGGGTTACCGCGTGAGTCGAGAATTTCGCGGGCAATTACATCAACAATGGCGGACATGAGTTGGTTCCTTCTTGATTTGTCATCCTGAGCGAAGCGAAGGATCGGGTGGGATTCATTTGCGCTCAATCAGCAGAAAAAATGATGCACGTGATCTTTCGCTTCGTTCAAGATGAAAGCCTCCGCAGAGGCTGGGCACGCGCTAAACGCCGTCCACAACAATCATCGAAAAGTCGGCCGCGCCTTCGCGCTCAGCGCGAGCCGCAACGTAGAGCGTCGAGTTATAAAAAGCTTCCGCTGCTTCTCGCGTCGGATACTCAACAATCACTACACGCGGACGCGGCCAGTCGCCCTCCATGATTTTCGGATTGCCGCCGCGCACGATGAATTTGCCACCGGCGGCGGCAATTGCAGCAGGCGACAACGCCATGTAGTTTTTGTATTTTTCAGGATCGGTCACGTTGACCGTTGCGATGACATAAGCGGTCATAACTTGTGTTCTCCAACGAGTAAATTTTCAGCAAAAGGCTGCGACTTGACGATGCGATCCAGCGCGACGAGCTGCTCCAGCAACGCCTTCATACGTGGCAAGGGCCAGGCGTTCGGGCCGTCGGAGAGCGCAGTGTTCGGCGTCGGATGCGTCTCCATGAACAACCCTGCGACACCGACGGCAACCGCAGCCCGCGCCAACACGGAAACAAACTCGCGCTGACCACCGCTCGACGTGCCCTGCCCGCCCGGCAATTGCACGGAATGCGTCGCATCAAACACGACAGGGCAATCGGTTTCCCGCATGATGGCAAGCGAGCGCATGTCACT
>JAYWAQ010000423.1:0-4671 GCA_043782305.1 Burkholderiales bacterium | reverse complement strand
GACAGCTCGCGGAGATGCACGCGGCGATTGATGAATTCGCCAAATGCGCGGTGATGGGCTCGGACACGATTGAAGCGGATTTCCGGTTTCATCTGGCGATTGCCGAGGCCACACAAAACCCGCATTTTTTCGAGCTGATGCGTCATTTGGGCACCACGCTCATCCCGCGCGCGCGCGTGAATTCACCGCAGTTGGCGAAGGAAGAAAAAAGCGCCTATCTGGAGCGCGTCAATCGCGAGCACAACGTTATTTTCGACGCCATCGAGCGTCAGGATTCGGACTCTGCGAAAGCCGCGATGCGGATTCATTTGACCAATAGCCGCGAGCGTTTGCGCCGCGTTGCAGAGGCTTCTTAGGCGCTTGATGCGGCTGTGGCGCGCTTGCGTCGTCCGAGGCTTGGCGCTCAGTCGCGCTGCCCGCATTCTCTGACGCGGGCGCGGTGTCGGTCGCTTTACCGCTGTTTGTGAATTTTGACGGCATCCTGAGCTCTAGCGAGCAATACCGACGGAGTCGCACCAAGAGGCGTGTCGTCGCGACTGTTTTTCGCAGCATCTGTGAATTGCCGCTCGTGGTGGAAATGACGCTCACGTAGTCACATACATGTGGATACGGATTTACGCAGCCTTGCCACATCCAATTCGTAAAAACGACACGCGCGGCCGCAAAATCAACTCATGAGTTGTTGGATGTCAGACTTATGATGTTTTTGATGTAGTTCGTCGTCCCTGAGAAAGTGGTTTTCGCGGAACTGCTGTTAGTCGCGGCCTCGTTTACGCGGTGGTCATGGAGAGCAAGCGTTGCGTAGGCACTGAGCTTCGCCAGCGATGACGCATCGCGGACAAACGTCAGCCGTCTCTCCGCGCACGAGTGTCGTCATTGACATAGAGTACGCTTTAACGTACGCTTTGACTTAGGAGAACACCGTGATCACCCCCATCACCGCTAGCAACGCGCGCGCCGATCTATATCGATTGATCGATCAGACTGCTGAATCACATCAGCCCATCCTGATTTCTGGCAAGCGCAGCAGCGCGGTTCTGGTTTTGGCCGAGGACTGGCAAGCGATTCAGTAGACCTTATAACTTCTGTCAGTTCCGGGGATGCGTGAGTCCATCAAGAAGGGCATGGCTGAACCGCTGAGCAAGAGTGCAAAGGCCGTCGATTGGTGAAGTGGGCTGTCGTCTACGCCAAGCATGCACTGAAGGATGCCAGGAAACTCTCGGCGGCTGGACTGAAGGAAGAGACTCAAGAGCTTCTCGAAGTGTTGGCCGCCGATCCATTTCAGAATCCGCCAGCGTACGAGAAGGTCGTAGGCGATCTAGACGGGGCGTATTCGCGCCGAATCAACATCCAGCACCGAATAGTCTACGAAGTGTTCAAGAAGGAACGCACCGTGCGTGTACTGCGCATGTGGTCGCACTACGAATGATCCAGACGGATGACCTTTTTCAAGCGGACCCGTCTAAGTCAAACGTCAGGCCGCACAAAATGCCCGCTGCTCCTCACCCCACAAAAACCACAGGACACTGACGATGCAAGAACTCACTGGCGGATGCCTCTGCGGCGCGATTCGTTATCGGTTGACCGGTGAGCCGGTGGTGTCTCGAATCTGCTGGTGCCGCGATTGCCAGCACCTGTCGGGCAACGGAACAGTCAATGTGATATTCCCATCGTCATCGATCGAAGTCGAAGGTAATCCGAGCCAATACATCAGCGTCGCGGACAGCGGAAATCACGTCCGTCGAAGGTTTTGCCCAACATGTGGAAGTCACCTCTTTGCCGACAACACGGGGCGATCCGGGTTCACAGTGATACGCGTTGGAACGCTTGATGACCCGTCGTCAATCAATCCAACGGCAAACATCTGGGCTTCAAGCGCTCCTTCGTGGGCCTGCTTCAACCCCGAGCTGCAGCGATTCGAAAAACAGCCTCGGCGAATTCAGCCCACACCCAGCGCGGCCTGACCCCTCGTGTCAAACGTCAAGCGTCGCGCCTAACCTGATAGTTCAAACACCATGTACGTGATCAAGGCCGAGATCAAAGACACACAGGCGAGAACCTGGACCTTTGAGCGCCAGAAGACGATGTATGAAGGTAAGCAAATCACCAAAGGCGACATCATCTTTGTCTTCGCAAGCGAGAACGAAGGCGGGCTGGGGCTCATTGCCAAAGGGGTCGTTACCGCAGCCGAGCCGACTCCCCGGCGGGATGGTGTTCCGCGACAAACGCCGCGCGTCAGCATCACGGTCAAGTGCACGGCCCACGCCACGCGCCCCCTCGGACGGCGCGAGTTGAGACCATTCAAGGACTGGGACGACGGCCGCCCCGAGACAGAACTGAATTTCAAGTTCTATCGTCAAGCCACCAACAAAATTGGCGGTGTCTCGGAGGAGGCCGCAGCGTTTCTTCAGTCATTTTTCTAGCGCTTCGCGCGCTTCATGCGCGCGTCAACGCCTGGCCCCTCGCACAAACTCAGCCCCACGGACAATCGCGACATGGAAACACCTCCCTTAACGATCCAACGGCTCGGCCCTGAATCGCTACCGATGTTCCTTCAGTTTTTCGATGGAGATGCCTTCTCGGATAACCCGAAGTGGTCGTCTTGCTACTGCCAGTGCTTCTACGAGGATCACAACGTGGTCAAGTGGTCGGAGCGAACCTCCGAGCAGAATCGCGCGCTCGCTTGCAGCCGCACGGCGAGCGGTGATATACAAGGCTATCTGGCGAGCGAGAACAACACGCCCGTCGGCTGGTGTGGTGCCGCTCCGCGCCGTCTGCTGCATGCTCTGGACGACGAGCCAACGCCGGACGCAGAGACCGTGGGCATGATCGTCTGTTTTCTTGTATCGCCGAATCATCGCGGCAAAGGCGTTGCCAGGGCGCTGCTGGACGCGGCGTGCGCTGGGCTTCGCGAGCAAGGTATTACCATCGCCGAGGCGAACCCCAGGCCCAACGCAACCACACCGGCCGAAAACCATTTCGGCCCGCTTTCTCTGTATTTGGCGTCAGGATTCACTATTCACCGTGAAGATGAAGATGGCAGCGTTTACGTTCGCCGGGCGCTGTAAGCACGAATGGCCCGCATTGATAGGAGCAAAAAAATGAGTGACACTGAGAAACAAGTCCAGCAAGTTTTTGAAGCCTACAAATCGGCCGTGCGCGCGAAGGATGTCGAGGCCTTCATGCGCGTGTACGACCCGAGTGTCCGGGTGTTTGATACGTGGGGTGTCTGGTCGTACGAGGGCGCTTCAGCATGGCGAGTCGCCGTTGAAGGCTGGTTCACGTCGCTCGGCGCGGAGGGCGTCAGGGTGGAGTTTGAGGACGTTCAAATCATCGCCGACAAGGAATCCGCCCCCGTCAGCGCCTTCGTCAGCGCCATCGTCACGTACGCGGGTGTCTCAGCGGAAGGCGAGGAACTTCGCGCCATGCAGAACCGGATCAGCTGGGCCTTGAAGATGAGGGGCCATGTCTTGCGGGTGGTGCATGAGCACACATCAGCACCCGTCGGGTTCGACGATATGAAGGCGATGTTGCATCGCAAAGCGCCGTGACGAGCACTTCGCTGTGAGTGACGCATTTCGGTTTTTGGCGTCAAATCGCGCTAAGAATTTTCGGGTGTCATCACCTTTACAGCTTATCGCTGAGAGTGTTTATGAATAGGCGCTGGCGCGCGAAATGGCCTATTGTCAACTATCGTAAAAAAGCGTCGCTAGCCCCTATAAAATCGTGCTTTCAGAAAAAAGCTGATTTCTGAGAAATACGGATTTTCAGCTGACACAAAGTCGCGGTACAGTCCGACAGACAAACCCGCGTCCATGCCGTAAGCTCGTGCCGCCATCGTCAGTCCTGCACCGTCGCGTTAGCGCTTTTCTGACGCACGCTGTCGAGCCGACGCTGCGCTTGCGATCACGCAAAAGCACTCACGAGAAAGAACGCCATGAACAGAAACGCAGGACTGTGGATCGACCACAAACAAGCCGTCATCGTATTCGCGGCCACCGATAGCAAGGGCACTGAAGAAACAAAACGCATCGAATCCGGCATGGAAAAGCACGTCCGCTATTCCGGCCACGCCGCAAGCGAAGGTGCCGCAGAAGACCAACGCGACCACCAATTCGCAACCCATCTCGATCAATACTACGACGGCGTAATCGCAGAGCTACACGAAGCCAAATCCATCCTGATTTTCGGACCGGGCGAAGCGAAAGGCGAGTTCAAAAAACGCCTGGAGCACAAGGGATTCAGCGAGCGCATCGTTGGCGTCGAAACGACCGACAAAATGACCGATAACCAGATCGTTGCCAAGGTGCGGGAGCACTACAAGAAGTAGGGCGAACTCGTGCGTGAAGAGCGCCAGAACGAATCACACTGGCGCACGTCGCTCGAAACAAAAGGATCGCAGCGCATGATGTCAATTTTGCGCCGGAACAACGCACCTTAGCTGATCAATTTTGGATCGGCGGCAACGCTGGGGATTAAAACGCAACGTCAGCATCCAGCGCGTCGTCAGTGGTCGTGCTGCGCTTGATCGCCGTCAAACAAAACGAATTAGCTTGCAGCGCCGGTTACAGCGGGGGCAGAATTGTTCGGTGTGGTCTTTCAAAGGCGTTCAGTGGAAGCGATACGTTTTTCAGGCTTTGAAGTGCAACCGAATCGGCGGCGCCTGTTCGT
>JAYWAQ010000422.1:0-1633 GCA_043782305.1 Burkholderiales bacterium | reverse complement strand
GTGGACAACTGACACTTTGTTTAACTTTACTATCGCAATACCCGCTCCTGCGTTGGATAAAACGGGAATCTTGTTTCCATAAACGGAAACTCACTCCCTGAGAAGGATCGGCTCCAGCGCATCGCCCTGCGGCAGCACGCGGCCGATTGCCGCCGCACTCTTGTAGCCCATCGCGCGCAACTCGGCCACGCAGGCATCGGCGCGGGCAGCCGGCACGCCGGCGAGCAATCCACCCGCGGTTTGCGGATCGAAAATCAGCGGGTAGCGCGGATGTTTGACCATTGCTTCCTGATTACGCAGGGCGCGGCGCAAGCGGACATTGGCACTTTGTAGCGAGCTGACGATGCCCTGTGCGACGCATTCTTCAGCGCCATCGAGCAATGGCAGATTCGTGAGATTCAATTCGGCGTCTACGCCTGACGGGCGGGTCATTTCGACCAGGTGACCGAGCAAGCCAAAGCCGGTTAAATCGGTGCAGGCAGTGGCTCCAAATTCGGTGAGGCATTTCGCGCCGAGGCGGTTGGATATCACCATCGATTTCAGTGCGCCGTCGATCCATCTTCCCTTCGCCGCGAGCCTTGCATGCGCGGCGAACAGCGTGCCGGTGCCGATGGGTTTGGTGAGGATCAACACATCACCCGGTTGCATGCCGTTCTTGCGCAAAATCTTGGCGGGATCGTCGTCGATCAGGCCGTTGACCGCGAAGCCGAGCGCCAGCTCTTTACCCTCCCCCGTGTGGCCGCCGACGAGTGCACAGTTGGCCTCGTTCAATACTTCCAGCGCGCCAGTCATCATCTGGAACAGCACGTCCTCGACCTTTGATTCCAGTCCCGATGGCACGGTCGCAATCGCGGTGGCGGACTGCGCCTCCGCGCCCATCGCCCAGATGTCGCCCAGCGCGTGGTTTGCGGCGACTTTGCCGAAGATGTACGGGTCGTCGATGAACGAGCGGAAGAAGTCCACCGAATGCACCATCGCCTTACCCGGCGGCACGCGCACCACAGCGGCGTCGTCCGGGTCTTTGAGGCCGATGATCACGTCATCGCGATCAACAGGATGCAAATTGCTGAGCGCGCGGGAGAGCACCGTGGCGCCGACCTTTGCGCCGCAGCCACCGCAGCGCATGGCAATCGCCGAGATGGCTTGCAGCGATTCTTCCTGACTGAGTTTGACTGAGTTTTGCGACGTGGCGGCGGACGCGGGGGCATGCGCATCCATCGCCGGGAAATCCTGAAACTTCGCCATAAATCGGCGATCAATCCAGTCCTTCCATGTCCATACCCACGCGCCCGCAAAGCCCAACCAGCCGCGTGAGGCGACGGCGTACTTGTCGCCGGTGCTGATGAGCGCGAGCCAAGTGGTTTGCGGGTGATACGGTGCGAGGGTTGTGCCTTCAACGGCGCGACGCAAATTCTCGGTCAGCGGCGGTCCCTGGCGCACCGCAAACACGCCCGCTTTTTCGAGCTTGTAATTGACCATGCTAGCGATGTCGCCCGCCGCAAAAATAGTGGGGTCAGACACCGTTTGCAGCGTGTCGGAGACTTTGATGAAGCCTTCTGCGTCGAGCTCTAACCCCGTCTTCTGCAGCCACGGCGCGCCTCCTGCGCGGGTCACCCACACGATCTCGTCTGCG
>JAYWAQ010000421.1:0-1636 GCA_043782305.1 Burkholderiales bacterium | reverse complement strand
CCAATCGCTGCACTCATGAAAGAGCGGTGCGTCTGGCACACGCCTTTTGGCTTGCCGGTGGTGCCGGACGTGTAGAGCATCACCGACACGTCGGTTGTTTTGCCCAACGCAACCTCCTGCTCATATCGCTGCGGATTCGATTTATCAAAAGTTGCACCTGCTGCGCGCAACGCTTCAAGACTCATCAGTCCTTGCGCGTTGTAGCTGCGCAGACCGCGTGGGTCTTCGAAAATGATGTGCTCGATTTGCGGACGCGCTTCGCGGGCCTCCAAAAGCTTGTCGACTTGCTCTTGATCCTCGACGATGGCGAAGCGGACGTTGGCGTCTTCCAGCACATGCATCATCTCAACGGCCACCGCATCCTGATACATCGGCACCGCCACACCACCGAGCGACTGCGCGGCGGCAAACGCCATGTACAGGCGGGGCCGGTTGTCGCCAATGATCGCCAGATGGTCGCCGCGCTTGAAGCCGAGTGACGCCAAACCGGAGGCCATCGCGCGCACCTCAGCCGCGCTCTCAGCCCACGACCAGGTTTGCCAGATGCCGAGGTATTTTTCGCGCAGCGCGGGCGCGTCGGGGCGCTCAAGCGCATGCTTCAGCAGCAGACGCGGAAACGTGTCGGCGACGTGGGTTTCAATGTGGGCAGACATGACGTGGGGGATACTCCTCAATACCTTGACGCGTCAGAGCAATTTATCAGTCGTGCAGCGCACAACAAACAAAACCGACCGCTGGGTCGGGAATGTTTCTAGTTTATGTCTTGTATAAGACTTGGGCAAGTAGGGGATATCACTAGCCCCAAAATAAGTTCGGCGTAAGGTTGCCGCAAGGCTCGCGTCGCGTGACTGGCCAACATTTTTTGCATCCTGCGATAGCTTGGACAGGCGCGCTCTGAAACAATGTTCGGTAGATGTCCGCCTTCACCATTCACCACGTCGAAACCGTCGACTCCACTAATACGCAGCTGCTGCGGTGGTCAACACAGCTCAATTGCCATCGCGTAGCGCTGGTTGCAGACGTGCAGACAGCCGGTCGCGGACAGCGCGGGCGGCAGTGGCATGCCGATGCAGGCGAGGCGCTGTTGTGCAGCGTTGGATGGCAGTTTGCACGGCGGTGGCCGCTCGATGGCCTGAGCCTTGCCGTGGGCGTGTTGGTGGCTGAAGCGCTTGATGGTCTGCTCGACGGCGGCCACCCTATGCTGCGCGAGCGACTGCGCCTGAAATGGCCCAACGATTTATTGCTTGACGAAACGCACAAGCTCGGCGGCATCCTGATCGAGACTGTCGCCAGCGCGAACGCCACGCGCACCGCGGTGATTGGCATTGGCATTAACCTGCGCACACCGAGTCTTGGCCAGTTGGCCACGGCGCTGCCGAGCATCGGGCTTGACGCTTGGTCAAGTGCCATCAATCACCGCGACGACGTGTTGAACCGAGTGCTGGCAGCGCTCGACAGCGGGTTAGAAACCTTCGCGCGTGCGGGATTTAGTGGTTTTCAAGCGCGCTGGTGGGCGCGCTGCGCGTATGCCACCCAGCGGGTCACCGCGCGGCTGCCCGACGGTGAGCTGATCTCAGGAACCCTGCAACGCATTACCGACCGGGGCGCGTTAGTGATAGAAAGCGAGCGCGGTCTG
>JAYWAQ010000420.1:0-4700 GCA_043782305.1 Burkholderiales bacterium | reverse complement strand
TCGCGCGGGTGTGAGCGCCGCGCAAGTTGCCCTTGCGAGCGTGCTGGTGGCGCTGCCGTCGGGCGTGATGGGTGGCGGCGGCATCGGCTATAGCGATGCCGAAACCCTGCTGTTGAAGGCGCTTCGCGAAGTCCGACTGAGCAACCTTAATCTCGCGCACCAGACCATCGACGAGCTGCTCGCGCGTTACCCGAATTTTCGTCTGGCGTATCTTGTGCAGGGCGACCTGTGGCTGGCGAAAGCGAAGCCGCTTTTGAGCTTGGGCAACACCAGCGAAATCGCTGATCAGCTCACGGGATTGCGCGCTGAGGCGACGGCCCGCGTCCAGCGGGAAAAGGATGTTGCCAAGCCTGAATTCATTCCGTCAAATTTCTGGCGACTTCCGACTTCCCAGCAATACGCGCTCGCTATTGACGTCGACAAATCCCGTCTCTACGTGCTCGAAAATCAGAACGGGCGCTTGATCCGCGTGGCGGATTTTTACGCGACCATTGGCAAAGCTGGCGGCGGCAAAGCACGCGAGGGTGACCAACGCACACCGTGTGGCGCATACACCCTGATGGGCAGGATTTCTCCGCAGAAGCTGACCGATTTTTACGGCGCTGGCGCATTCCCGCTTGACTACCCGAACGCGTGGGACAAACGTCAGGGTCGCAACGGTTTCGGCATCTGGCTTCATGGCGTGCCGAGCAACACGTATGCGCGCGCGCCGCGTGCCAGCGACGGCTGCGTCGTCGTGTCGAATCCTGATTTAAAGCTCGTCGAAAAATTCATCACACCCGGGCGTACGCCGTTCATCATCGCGCCCACGGTCGAATGGGTGGATCGCGACGCGGCGGGTAAACAGGCGCAGGGCTTGCTGACGGCGGTTGAGCGCTGGCGCACCGACTGGCAAGCGCTCGATACGCCGCGCTACCTGCAACATTACGCCCAAAGCTTCAGCAGCGACACGCAGTACATCGCCGAGTGGCGAGCCCAAAAATCGGCCGTGAATGCCGCGAAGACCTGGGCAAAAATCGAACTCTCCGACTTGTCTGCCGTGCAATATCCCGGTGAAAAAAATCTTGCGGTCGTCACCTTTGACCAAAACTACCAGAGCAGCAATTTGAACGGGCAGACCCGAAAGCGCCAGTTGTGGCAGCTCATCGACGGTCGCTGGCAGATCATCTACGAAGGCTCGGCCTAACTTTTCCCTGTTTCTTTGAATCGTAAAACCATGAAAACTCTCGCACGTTTATTCGCGATCAGCGCTTCCGCGCTCGCGCTCACCGCCACCTCCACCGTTCATGCGCAAGACAAGCCACGCGTCGAAGTCAAAACCAGTCTGGGCTCGATGGTCATTGAGCTTGAACCCGTTGCCGCGCCAAACACGGTTGCCAACTTTCTCGAATACGTCAAAAGCGGCCAGTACGAAGGCACGGTTTTTCATCGCGTGATCAAAGGTTTCATGATTCAGGGTGGTGGTTTTTCCGCTGACATGAAAGAAAAATCGACCAAAGCACCGATCAAGAATGAGGCCGAAATGGCGCTCAAAGCAGGTGTGAAAAATGATCGCGGCACCATCGCCATGGCCCGCACCGGCGATCCGCACTCTGCCACCGCGCAGTTCTACATCAACCACGGCAACAACGACATGTTGAACTTCCCGTCGGGCGATGGCTTTGGTTACGTCGCTTTCGGCAAAGTCGTGAGCGGCATTGAAGTCGTCGACAAAATCGCCGAGGTCGTAACGACCACCAAAACACCGTATCAAAACGTGCCGCAAACGCCGGTTGTCATCGAAAAAGTTACTCTCATTACAAAGAAATAAAGGACGCCGAATGGCCCTCGTTAAATTCACCACCAACCAAGGCGACTTCACACTCGACATCGACGAAGTCAATGCGCCAAAAACGGCTGCCAACTTTTTGCAATACGTCAAAGACGGTCACTACGACAACACGATTTTCCATCGCGTGATTGACGGTTTCATGATTCAGGGCGGCGGCTTCGAGCCCGGCATGAAACAAAAATCAGGCCGCGATCCGATCGAACACGAAGGCGTCGCCACGAGCGCAGCAGGCCTCAAAAACACGCTGTACACCGTCGCGATGGCGCGTACGAGTGATCCACATTCTGGGTCATCGCAGTTCTTCGTCAACGTAACGGATAACGCGTTCCTTGATTTCAAGGCACCAAACGGCAACTCATGGGGCTACACCGTTTTTGGCAAAGTTGCCAGCGGCACCGACGTCCTTGAAAAAATCAAGAATGTAAAAACCAGCACCGTCGGCGGACACCAGAATGTGCCGGTTGAAGACGTGCTTGTGAGCAAGGCTGTCATCGTCTAACGGCTGCTACTCATCGCCGCGTTGATCGCGCTGATCGCGCGCTTCGAATTCCCTTGCAGGTAATTTCGATGCGCGCGATTTTCATTTCTGATCTGCATTTGAACGAGCCTGACGTCGTGACTCAGGCGCGGTTCGATGCTTTCATGCAAACGGCCGTGCCAGGAGCCGATGCTCTCTATGTGCTCGGCGACTTGTTACATGTCTGGCTGGGCGACGCGATGCTGCCGGGCAACGCGTATGCGCAGCGGATCGCGGCGCAATTTGCCGCAGCGAGCGCAGCAGGAACCAAAATATTCATTGCACGTGGCAATCGCGATTTCATGATTGGGCGCGAGTTCGCGGCGGCATGCGGAGCCACGTTGCTTGACGAACAAACCGTCATCGATCTCGACGGCAAACGGGTACTCCTGATACATGGTGACGAGCTGTGCATTGAAGACGTTCGCTACCAACGGGCGCGCCGCATTTTGCGGACTAACGCCTTCCGCATCATTGCAAATTCGCTGCCCACCGCGATGCGCAATTTCATTGCACGAACATTGCGCGGCAAGAGCGAAGCGCACAAAGCCATGACCGCCATGAATATTATGGATGCGAATCCCGATGCCGCGCTCGCCGCGATGAACGCGCATCAAGCGAGCACACTCATTCACGGCCACACCCACCGCCCCGCGCATCACCTGTTACCCGACGGACGCGAGCGCTGGGTGATGACCGACTGGCAACAGGACTACGGCTATCTCGAATGGCAAGACGGAAAATTCGCCGTCCGCCCGTGGCATAATAAAAATTCGTTGGGGGGGTAGCTCAGCTGGGAGAGCGCCGCGTTCGCAATGCGGAGGTCGGGAGTTCGATCCTCCTCCTCTCCACCAAGTTCAAAGGAAAAGCCCGCCTGACTGCGGGCTTTTTCATTCGTGGAGTGCCGTGCTTTTAGTGAACAACTTTTTCATATAGCCCTCGTTTCATATGGGCTATTTTCCACCTTTTATCAGTAGTCGACTATCATTAAAATTGACCTCTAGCCCTTGTGCTAGTGCGCTTTCTCAAGAAAGCTGTACCTGGATTTCCCAGCACAAGCAATGAATATCACGCGACCGGGCTGGCAGTTCACGCATCCGGGCTGATAGCGGTTGTCGCGAAATAGGCAAGCGAACGACGAACGTCGTGGATCAGTAGCTCAACCGCGCAACCGAGCGCAGCACCTCGGGCGTCGTGGTCGGAAAACCAAAGAACTCCAGATACGCCGGGATTTGCTCGAACAGCATGTCGGTGCCGATCTGCACCGGGCAGCCGCGTGCCTTTGCTGCGGCGAGAAAGGCGGTCATTTCGCTTTTCATCACCACCTCCCCAACGAAAGTGGTCGGTGCGATACGCGACACGTCCATGGGCAGTTCATCGCCTTCGTTCATGCCCATCGGGGTGGCGTTGACAACGACGTCGTAACCTGCCGGATCGTTCGATCCGGTCGTTACTTTCAGCACCTTGTAGTGATTGCGCAGCCGGTCGGCAAGACCCTCTGCAGAAACCGTGTTCACATCAAACAACCCAATTTCGGCGATGCCTTCTGCCGCCAGCGACGCCGCAATGGCACAGCCCACACCGCCACTGCCTACCACCAGCACGCGCGCGCCCTCGAGCTTCACACCCTTGCGCAGCACGCCACGCGCGAAGCCCGCGCCGTCAAACATGTCACCGAGCAATGTGCCATCGGGGCGCAACAGGATCGCGTTGCATGCACCGGCAATTTGCGCAGTGGGCGAGAGTTCGTCGACCAGCCCGCAGGTGGTGACTTTATGTGGCATCGTGATCAGCGCTCCGCGAATGTTGGTGAATTTGAAGATCGTGCGCAAAGCACTTTCATAGTCCTCCGCCTTTACGCCCATCGGCATGACTACCGCGTCTATTCCGGCGCTCTCGAAGTACGGGTTGTAAATCATCGGCGCCTTGAAGGCGTCGGTCGGATAACCCAGATGCGCGATCAGGGTCGTGGTGCCACGGATCACGGATTTTTCGCCGCCTTGACCGCGCAAACAGCCGCGCGCAATGCCAGCATATAACTGTCCGCGCCAAAGCCGCAAATCTGGCCCCTGACGATTTCGGAAAACACCGACAGATGGCGAAACGCTTCACGCGCGTGGATGTTGGACATATGTACTTCGACGATCGGGCACTGCAATATCGCCAGTGCATCGCGAATGCCGTAGCTGTAGTGGGTCCAGGCGCCGGCGTTGATCAGCACTGCGTCTACCTGGTCAGCGAAGGCCTGGTGGATACGCTGGCACATTTCGCCTTCGGCATTGGTCTGGAAGCTTTCGACCTCCGCACCCAGTTCCCAGCCCAGCGCGACCAGGTCGGCGTCGATCTCGCCCA
>JAYWAQ010000419.1:0-1647 GCA_043782305.1 Burkholderiales bacterium | reverse complement strand
GTCTGAAACTCGTCAACGAGCAAGAGCAGAATCCCTGTCATCCCAAGCGTGATCGCCGTCAGCCGCGATTTGGTCAACGCCTCGTTCATCATGAATCGCGACAACAGCACCACCCAGAGCGGCATGGTGTAGGCAAGGATGCCAGCGCGGCCCGATGGCAACAATGCGAGCCCTGCGGCCGAGAAAATATTCCAGCCCGCCACGTTGCACAGCGCGCAAATCAGCATGCGTCCCCAATATTCACGCGGCAAAGAAAGCGTGATGCCTGCCCTCAGGTTGTATCCGACGAACCAGAGCAGCCCGGCCGCGATGCAATAGGTACGAAAAACCCAAAAATCCAGTTCCGCAAGGGCCATTTTCATCATCGGCCAGTTGACGCCCCAAAGGATCACCACGGCGATAAACAGCCGTAGCTCGCGACGGGAAATAACAGGCATGGACCAGTACTACCTTTTGCGTCAAATGACCGCTAAACAAGGGTTATAGCGACGAAAGTGACAAAGTCGACTATGAGGCAAATGGAGCTGTAGCCCCAATGAAGCCACGCTTTCACGCGAAAGTTGAACCTACGAAAACGGTCAGTGCAAGTGCACCGCCCCCGTTTCCGCATCCTCCGGAAGATGTGCGTGCAACATTTCGCCTTCGCGATTCGGGAAATGCGGCGCACCGCAATCGTCGCAAAACTCCAGGGGCAGTTGCTCTTCCAACAGGATGATGGTGCCAACGTTCGCCGCCCGCAGCAGTGCCTCAATTTCCTCGACCACGGGCGTGTCATCGCCTTCGTCGGACACCAGCGGCCACACGCAGCCGTGCACCACATCATCCTCCTCGCCAATCGCGAAGCCGATGCGATATTCCTCGAGCCCATTGCCCCAGCAGCCGCCAATCACGGCCGTCAACTTGTCGGGCGTGGCTTTCGTGACCGCTTCCAGATATTGCACCGATGCACCAATCGAATAAGCGCGCGACGCCATATCGGCATCACGGCAGGCCGAGAAGAACGAGCGCGGCAACGTCAATTCGTGCGGGAAGCCCACCAGCAGCGGCTTGATCGCATTGCCACCCTGCGAGCGCCAGATGCCGAGGCAGTTCTGCCGCGCTTCTTCCACCGGCGTCGTCGTCTCCTGCCACGCGTAAAACGGCTCGCCCTCGGTCACCTGAAAGGCGCCGACGATCATGCGCATGTCGCACACCACGTCCGGCGCATCTTCCACCGTTTTCGGGTCGATCGTCAGATGTCCGCGCTCGCGAATCGCCGTGCCGAGGTTTTGCAACAACTCACGCGACTGGCTGTAGCTGTGCGGCAGCTGGTCGGGCGCGAACATGAAGTCCGCCAGCGCAATCTTCGCCTTCGACGAAAACACATGCGCTGACAACTGCACCGCGATGTTTTGCAGCTGCGCTTTCGGAATCGTTTTTGCCGGAATCTGATTGCGCCCCCACACGAGGATCGGCGCACAAAACAGCGTCACCCGCTGCGGCCCGTGCTCGGAATCCAGCATGATCGATTCGGTGAGCGATTCCACCATGTCAGCTAACGCGTCAAAGGTCGCGTCCGGCGCGTCATGCGCCTTGTCCAGCGCACGGTTGATCGCATCCTCGTCGTTGTTCTCAAGCTGCAACATTACCGCAGCCTCCAGCTCACGC
>JAYWAQ010000418.1:0-4712 GCA_043782305.1 Burkholderiales bacterium | reverse complement strand
GGTGGATAGCGCGAGCAACGCCACGCACCAACCCGCGAGGGCGGCGTAGCAGATCAGGTCTGGCTGCGAGGAGCGCTTTAACAGCAACCCACCCGCCTGCACGCCGATGACGAAGCCGATGGCGCTCACGGCCGAGAGGCGGGCTGCGCGCGCCAGCTCGAAGCCGCTGTCGACGAAAAACGAGGGCATGAACGACATCATGATCTGGAAGCTCGCGTTGTAGAGCAGCCAGGGCAAAGCGCCGAGCAGCAGCAGTTTCCATTCGCTGCGCGTGAGCGTCGCCAGGCCCAGCCCCGCGGTCGCAGCCGGAGGCGCGCCGGCTGTCGGCGCACGGTAGATCGCAGCCACTGCAGCGAATCCCATCGCCGCGAAAAGGGCCGTCGAGAACATGCCCCACTGCCAACCTACAGTTTCGCCCAACTGGCCAACGACGAGCAGCGCGATGCCGATGCCGATGGGCCAGGAGTTGATCAGGATCGACATCGCGAGCAGCCGCTCTTTGCCGTCGAACCAGTCGGCGACCATCTTGGTCACGAGCACGTTCAGCATCACGGCGCCGACTCCGCTCACGCAGCGTGCCGCGTTCGCTTCCGCGAATGTGCTGGAGAGTCCGAGCCACAAGCCGCCCATGCCCATCATCGCGAGCCCCACGAGCACCAACCGCTTGTCGCCGAACTTGCGGCCCAGCAGCCCACCTGGCAGCGCGATAACGGCGCCGGGCAGAAGGTACAGCCCGACTAGCCAGCCGAGCTGACCCTTGTCAAGACGCAGGCTATCCGCCACCAGCGGACCGACCGCGGCTACGGCCTGAAACTGGAACCCCATCGCGGCGCGGGCAACGGTGAGCGCACCAAGGCACCACCAGCGCTGATTCATGTCGTGTCTCGCCGGTCAGCGATGAGCAGAGTCATAGATTCCTTGCGCTCGCGTGTCAGTAAAGCCATTCGATCGCTGGTCGCACGCGAGGTTTGAAGAGCGCCCCACGACATTGTGAAAAGCACCACCCTCGGCTACGTGGTCATCGCTCTGCTCGCCCAAGATGAACCGGCGGGTCGCCTCATCACTCGGGGCTTCTGGACCGAGCCCAAGGAGATCTGGCATGCGTGAGGGTTCAGCCGCCGCGCGCACAAGCATGCGCGATCGCCGCTCGTCCGCCGCTGGGCCAGTGCTCCAGCGCAGTACCCTGAACCAGCTGGTGATCCGGTGCACCGCGCCGTAGTAGCGAGCGTGTTCCCGTGCGTATTGCTCGCTCGCCGCACGCCAATCGGGGATCGAGAGAAGACAGTCGCGCAGATGGCGCACCCCCATCAGTGTCAGCGAGAGTCCACAGCCATAGCTCGGGTCAGAGGCTGCAGCAGCATCCCCGACGAGCACGACTCCTTCCTTTGCCGGGTGGTCTACCCAGTGGTCGGCCCCATTGAACTGCGCGAGCGGTCCTGCAATGGTGGCTTGGTCAAACCACGCGGCCGGCGCTCCGGTGTTGCGACAAGCCGCCAGAAAGGCCGGAATCTGGGCGTCCCCGCTCAATGGGCGTCGGCCTTCACTCTTAGGGGAGATGAAGTAGGTGCGTGCGCGCTGGTTGCCGAGTGGCGCCATCAGCACGAACCCATCCGTGCCGCGCACCGCAAATGTCGCGTCGTCTGGCACCGGTGTGGCCTCGAGCAGGGTACCCGCGATCACCAGACCATCGGGGTCGTGATTGACCGTGAAGCCGCCCCATCGCCGCACTTGGGAAGCGCGTCCATCGGCACCAACAAGCAAGCGAGCCTGCAACACGCTGCGCTGCCCATTCACGCACACCTGCACACTGGAGGGGCTGCCGGGCACCATACCTTCGACGGTGATGCCACGCCGAACCTCTGCGCCTGCTTCGGCGGCTAAATTGAGCACCGCTTCCTGCATGGCGGAGTGGTAGCAATTAAACGAGCCGACGCCATGGGGTGTGGTCGCGGCCAAATCGCGGCTCTCGACGAGTGTCGTCCCTTGGTAGGTGAGCCACATGCGGGTTTGATGACCACAGGTGGCTGCGAGATGATCGTAGATCCCGAGGGCACGCGCCTCAGCGACGCCCCACGGATGCATTTGCTCGCCACGCACGCGGTCCCGAAAGCCGGTTTCGCGTTCCAGCACGAGCACGCGGTAGCCATGCTCCGCGAGGTTTTTCGCCAGTGTCGCCCCCGCAAGGCCTCCTCCTATGGTGATCACGTCATAAATCATTAATCCTCCATTGAGTTCTTTCCCCGCCCACCTTCATAGACCCACCTGGCGTCCGCTGCATCGATTCGATGGCACCTAGTAAGGACTGCATCGGTTCGGTACGATGGCGGATCACGCGGGTTGCTCCCTGAGTTACTTGTATGAGCGAAGTATCAGCGCTAACTTGTGCCCGTCGCAAGCGAGAAGTTCTCACCCATAGATGAGCTAAATTCATCCATAATTGTTGAATGAAACGATTACCGCCACTTGCTGAGCTACGCGCCTTTGAGGCCGCAGCGCGGCATCTGAGCTTCAAGGCGGCTGCCGAGGAACTGGGCGTCACGCCCACTGCGATCAGCCATCAGATACGGCTGCTGGAAGCGCATAGCGGCCAGTCCCTGTTCAGGAGACGACCGCGCCCCCTTGCACTGACGCCAGGCGGGGCACTGCTGGCACCGGGCATCGCAGAAGGCCTGCGGAATTTCGCTGAAGCGTGGAAGCAACTACAGGCTTCAGGCGGCGCCATCGTGCTGCGTGTGACGGCGACCAACGCTTTTGCCTCTCGCTGTCTGCTGCCGTTGCTTCCAGCATTGCGAGCCAACTATCCCGACCTTAAATTGGAAATCATCGGCATCGACACGGTGCTGTCCTTGCAAGCTGGCGAAGTTGACGTCGCGGTTCGCTATGCCCGGCAGATGCCAACAGACGGCGTAGCAGTGGAGCTTGCACGTGACACTTTTCACGCAGTGGCCAGCCCCAAACTGTTGGGGTCGAAAAAGCGACTCTTATCCGTTCCGGAGATTCTTCGCCTACCCTTGGTCGAAGCAGGCTGGCCCGACCACGATGAGGAAGCACCTCGATGGGCGCGCTGGATCGAACGGGCGAGCAACAACGCGGCGGGCCAAAAACTGACACCGAACGAACCGTCGCTGTACTTCCGCGAGGAACTTCACGCCATTCAGGCCGTAATTGCAGGACAGGGCGTCGGCATCTGCAGCGACGTACTCGTGCGGCGAGAGTTGGCTAGCGGCGAATTGGTCCGAGTCTCGGACATCACGCTGGATGGCTACGGATTCTTCTTCGTTCACCGACGGGGCGATGCGCGGAAGGCTGCACTAGCGGCCTTGCGCGAATCACTAACGATCGCGATGACCGAGAAAGACAGATAAACGGAGTCATACACAATAATGTCTTCCGTGATTCATCGTGTCCTGCCGTCACTTATTGCGTGATTTCTTTTATTCTGTAGCGAGCACAACTTGGACTCAACCAATGGCTTTCAACCGAAACCCAATCGCGCGGCACTGCGCCTGAATGCCAAAAAACTGCTGCTTTCCAAATGGACTGCGACCAGGCCGCAAAACAAGGAAAAGCACTTCATCGTCACCAAGCTGATTGAACCAGAGCTGCCTGGTGCGCAGATTGAACTGATTGAACTTGAAGCGACGTATTCAAAACGAAGTTTCACTTTGCCCTGGCGCGACTTGAAGGACGAAACGCAGTGGTTGCAGGGCTGGAAATAGCAGCACTCGCGTATCACCCGATCTGCATCAACTCCCACACCCGCATCGCCGTCAGCGGCATCTGCAACAACGGTGTTTTGCCGGCCATTCCATTGCGGACAAATGCATCGGCCACAGCATTCACGGCCGCCGGCGTCGCGCCAATCGTGCCCAGTTCTCCCACGCCTTTCACGCCCAGAGGATTGTTCAGACAGGGGGTGGATTGATCCAGCTCATGCATCATCAAGCCGACGATGTCAGCGTGCGGAACGGCGTAATCCATCATGCTGCCTGTGACCAGTTGACCACTGTCGCGGTCGTACTGCAGATGCTCGCATAGCGCCTGCCCGAGGCCCTGCGCGACACCACCATCCAGCTGTCCACGCACGATCATCGGATTGATCACGCGACCCACGTCGTTGACTGACGAATACGCAACCACCTCGACATGGCCCGTGTCCGGGTCGATTTCTACTTCACAAATATGGCAACCGTTCGGCCACGAAGGCCCGGCCACAGTGCTCGTGGACTCGACAAAAATACGTCGACCCGCTTGCTTCGCAGCCAGCTCAAAAAGATCAATCGAAATGTCCGTACCGGATACCGTAAACGTGGCGTCTGCATAGCTCAGGTCGCCCGCTGCAACTTCCAGTTCATCCGCGGCCAGAAGTTTCGCCGCATCAATCGTGCGCTCCGAGCCAATGCGAACGGCTGACCCGCCAGTGAAGATGGAGCGTGAGCCCGCACTGCCAAAGCCATCTCCGCGATCGGTATCGCCCAGCACGATGCGAACCTTGTCAATCGGCACGCCAAAACTGTCGACGACCAGTTGTGCCAGTGAAGTGGCGATCCCCTGTCCCATCGCCTGCACGGCGGAGAACACTTCGATGATGCCTTCGGGTTTGACCGTGACCGTCACCCGCTCTTCAAACACGTTGCCGCCAGTCCATTCCAGAAAGGTTGCGATGCCGAGTCCGCGCCACTTGCCACGTTGTTTCGACGCGGCCTCGCGGG
>JAYWAQ010000417.1:0-1649 GCA_043782305.1 Burkholderiales bacterium | reverse complement strand
AGCGAGCGCCGATTCAGCTTCTTCGATGAGTTTTTGCACGAATCGCATCTTGCGCGCGAGCGTGGTTGCCACCGCGAAGTGCTCGCCCTTATACGCTGCGGCGAAGGTATCGCCGAGCGAATTCAACATGCCTGTGAGCTCGCTAACCATCTCTTCCAGTCGCTCTTCGTCTTCTTTGAGTTTCGCATCGGCCAGCGCTTCGCGCCACTCGATCTGCTCCGACAGGAAGTCGAACGGCATCACGGTATTTTTCTCGTTCATGCCGTCGATATTGACGAGCGACAGCAGATGCATCGCACGACGCACCGGGTCTTTCAGTGTCGTAAACGCCTCATTGATTTCTACGGCACGCTCCATCGCAATGCGCTTCTCCGCGTCGGTCGCATTGACGAAGCGATCTGGATGAACGGCGGCTTGCAGATCGCGGTAGCGAGACACTAATTGCGAAATATCGACTGCGAATGCGGGAACGAGATCGAAGGTAGAGAAGTGATTCATTCAGACGCTCTCCAACGCATGCACGCTAGAGAGGGGGCGTGTCAAACGGTAAAACTCTCGCCACAGCCGCAACGAGCTTTCTCGCGCGGGTTGTTGAATTTGAAGCCTTCGTTCAAGCCTTCGCGCTGAAAGTCGAGTTCCGTACCGTCGAGTACGGCGAAGCTTTTCGGGTCGATCATGACCTTGGTGCCGTAGCTTTCGAACACCATGTCTTCAGGCAACGAGTCGTCCGCATACTCAAGCTTGTAGGCGAGGCCGGAGCAGCCCGTGGTTTTGACGCCCAGACGAATACCAATACCTTTGCCGCGTTTGGCAATGTACTTCTGAACGTGGTTGGCGGCGGCTTGAGTTAGGGTGACTGACATAGTGCATTCACAAAACAAAGTGGGAGCGGTCTCACCGCGATGGGTGCCTGCGGGAGCAATCGCGGTAGAACCGCTCCCACAAAAACGAACGAACTACGCGGCTACGTTTTCCGCGACCGGATGCTTCGCTTTGTAATCCAGCACCGCTGCCTTGATCGCATCTTCTGCGAGGATGGAGCAGTGAATTTTCACCGGTGGCAATGCGAGCTCTTCGGCGATTTGCGTGTTCTTCAGGTTCATGGCTTCATCGAGCGTTTTGCCTTTGACCCATTCGGTGACGAGCGAGCTTGACGCAATCGCTGAGCCACAACCATAGGTCTTGAACTTGGCGTCTTCGATGATGCCGTTGGCACCGACCTTGATCTGCAATTTCATGACGTCGCCGCAGGCCGGTGCTCCGACCATGCCGGTACCGATGTCGGCCTCTTCTTTGCCGAAAGCGCCGACGTTGCGGGGGTTCTCGTAGTGGTCAACTACTTTTTCGCTGTATGCCATTTTGTTACCTCTTCAATTCAAATTGGTTAAGGGTGCCACCGGCCCCTTCACGCTAGCCCTCTCCCGCCAGGGGAGAGGGGACAAAAACCTAATGTGCCGCCCACTGCACCTGAGATATATCCACACCGTCCAGATGCATGTCCCACAGTGGGCTCATGGCGCGCAATTTCTCGACCGTGCGCTTCATCGTGGCGATCGTCGTGTCAACATCTTCCTCAGTAGTGAACCGCCCCACCGTCATGCGGATCGAGCTGTGCGCGAGTTCATCACTACGGCCCAACGCGCGCAACA
>JAYWAQ010000416.1:0-1654 GCA_043782305.1 Burkholderiales bacterium | reverse complement strand
GAGCTCGCCCCGCCAGTCATGCGCGTCGTCGGCAAAGTGCAACATGTGAAAGACATTCAGCGCGCCGATTTTGAATATCTGAAGCGTCGCGTCGCCGCAGGCAACACGCCGAAGGTGACGATCCCGTCGCCCACCATGCTGCACTTTCGAGGCGGCCGTGCGGGGATCAGCAAACAGCATTACCCCGAGCTTGATCCGGTGTTCTACGACGACGTCGCGCAGGCGTACGGCGATGAGCTGCGCTCGCTCTCCGCCGCAGGCTGCACCTATGTGCAGATGGACGACACCAATCTCGCCTATTTGTGCGACGACAAGATGCGCGAAGCGGCACGTTCGCGCGGTGATGATCCGGATGAATTGCCGCATCGCTATGCCGCTTTCATCAACAAAGTCGTCGCGCAAAAGCCCGCAGGCATGACGCTCGCGGTGCATCTCTGTCGCGGCAATTTCAAAAGCACCTGGGCTGCGTCCGGCAGCTATGAGCCGGTGGCCGAAGCGCTGCTCTCCGAGATGAATGTGGACGCCTACTTTCTGGAGTACGACGACGCCCGCTCGGGGGACTTCAAGCCGTTGCGATTTTTGCCAAAAGGCAAGACCGTGGTGCTGGGCCTCGTCACGACCAAGCTTGGTGTGCTGGAGAAGAAGGACGATCTGAAGCGACGCATTGACGAGGCCGCAAAGTACGCGCCGATGGAGCAGCTCGCGCTATCACCGCAGTGCGGCTTTTCCAGCACCGTGCACGGCAACGACATCGCGGTGGAAGCACAACGTGCAAAGTTGCAGCTGGTGGTGGAAACAGCGCGTGAAATGTGGGGTTCGGCTTAACAGCTTTGCCCGCTACGGCCCGATTGAGTGAGGGCTAGCCGCCGATTCGTAGGGTAGTCGACTTTATGTCTTTCCGCGGCATAGCCCCTATTGAATGGCCATATCCGATAGAAGCGGATCGCTGTATTTGTGCGCGGACAATGAGCTTTTTGCTCAGTGCAAACGACGTAACCGCAACAACAGGCGACTAACCTGCGACTGACGGCGTCGTAACGGTCATTCGTCGCACGCAAGGTGAAGTTCGCGAAGGGATCGTTGACACTCGTGGCATTGAAAACCGCACGCAACGCGACAACGGAGAACGCCATGCACCATCCCTCTTTCCTCCCCGTAGCCCACGGCGTGCGTCGCACACTCTGTACGCTCGGCGTGATGTTGGCGGTCACGTGGTTGCCAATTGTGCATGCGCAAACGAGCGCTGTTGCGCCGCCGCCGACTGCGACGGCCGCTGTATCTGCGCCCAAGACCTTCGCGCTGGTTTCCGCGGTTGGCGATCAATTTCAATACGTCCGGCAAAAGGAATCGGTCGGCTCGCATCTGGAAAACTTTACGCGGCAGACATTGAATGTGCCCGATCAGGTACTCAATCACGCCGTGTTGCGCGGGCTGGATCGCGCAGTCGCCGCTGAGTATCCGGACTCCAATCGCCTGTTTATGGCGGTGCGCGCTGACGCCTCGATTGCTCAGGCGTCGCCGCAGGATCGCGAGGCGCTGACCATGAAGCGCGTGCTCAATTTGATGGAGACCAATCCGGCCCGCAAAGACTGGGATCAAATCATCGTCGTCGTACCGAAATGGTTCATGTCCGAGCGCAAGGGCATGGGCAGCA
>JAYWAQ010000415.1:0-4731 GCA_043782305.1 Burkholderiales bacterium | reverse complement strand
AAAGGGCAGATTCGCTACGTCGTGAGTGCGGCCACGACGCCCGAAGCACTGGCGGAAGATCTACAGCGCGAGCTGGAATTTCTGGCGGAAGCGAGTGCCGAGCTTGTCGACACGACGCTTCTGATCCATCCGCAGGTCCTGGCCGATTTCCTGGATTTCAACGATTTTCTGGAGGTCGGCGACAGCATCGTCGACGAGCTGGAGCTGGACGGCATCCTGCAGGTTGCAAGCTTTCATCCGCAATTTCAGTTTGAAGGCACTGAAGCTGACGACATCACGAACTTCACGAACCGCGCGCCGTTTCCGACGCTGCATTTGCTGCGTGAAGACAGCGTAGAACGAGCTGTGGCGGCGTTCCCCGACGAACTGGCAATTGCCGAAACGAATATCGGCACGCTTGAAAAACTGGGCTTGGACGGCTGGAAAGCGTTAGGCATTTGAAGTTCAGCTTTTTGCTGAAAGTGCTGTAGAACAAGGGCTGAAGCGTCATATGTCAATATGTTGACTATCGACGATTTGCGGTTGTAGCCCACTATTTACGGACATAGCTTCGAAATGCCGTTGACTGATTCGTATTCTTCAAAGAATATTTCAAATCAACTGCATCCAATCGCATCCCTGAATCGTAGTGAGGATAGAGGCGTTTTATTTGAGCCATCAGGCCCGACCAAAACAGCCCGGTTTTAGACAAGATCCACTATTCATTCAGGAGTATTCCATGCAACGCAACACTCTCTCGACAGCGCTCGCCGCAGCAGCGCTCACGTCAATCCTCGCTGCTTGCGCCACCGCGCAAATGGCTCCGATGTACGACCAATCGGCGCTGCCCGATGCCGTTAAAGTGCCCGCCGGCAACAAGGTCGCCATGGAAACCGTCGGCGTCGGTGAAATCACCTACGAATGCCGCGACAAGAAAGACATGGCAGGTCAATACGAATGGGTCTTCGCCGGCCCCGACGCCGCATTGAACGACCGCAGCGGCAAGAAGATCGGCAAATACTTTGGCCCACCCGCCACGTGGGAAAACATGGACGGCTCGAAGCTGACCGGTACACAGGTCGCCGTCGCCCCGATTGGCGCAGGCAACATTCCAGCGCAACTGGTGAAAGCCAACCCTGCCATGGGTTCTGGCGCGATGACCGGCGTCACCTACATCCAGCGCGTCGCTACCAGGGGCGGTGTCGCTCCGGCGATGGCGTGCGACGCGGGCACCAAGGGCAAGAAAGAAATCGTCAAGTACCAGGCCGACTACATTTTTTACAAAGCGTCCTGATCGGTTGGCCAGCTGCCAATGTTCTGGAACGCACGCCGATCACTCGTCGAGGGGTGACTTGGTCAGGAACGGCCTGATCAAGGCGTAGAAAAGGCAGGCACGGTCGTACGTGGCTCAGTTATCATTTTGTGGCAGCGGCGGGCGGGGACACATTCCTCCTCCTGAAGTTTCCGCCCACCCGCCGACAAAATGCATAGACCGGATCCCGTCGCCTTGCCTGCCTCCCACGCATCCTCCGATTCTTCCCGCGCCGACGCCCAATCGTTTGATTATGAGGCGGCGTTAGCTGCCTGCGCCTGTGGGGAAAAGCAGTCCCTTCACCGCATATATCAACTTGAGAGCCGTCGGCTGCTCGGCGTTGCATTGCGCATCGTGCGTGATCGCGCGCTAGCCGAGGACGTGCTGCACGACGCCTTCATGAACGTTTGGACCAAAGCTGCAAGTTTCGACGCCACGCGCGGCTCGGGTCGCGGCTGGATTCACACGCTGGTGCGCAATCAGGCGCTCTCCGTTGTGCGTACGAGTGGGCGCGAAGTGTCAGCCGATGAAGAGGCGATTGGGGCGATTGAAGCCGAATCGATCGCCAACGCTGCCCCGATGGCGGAAGCCTTTGAAATTTCTGCCGACATCGGACGACTCGATGAATGCCTGCATCGGCTTGATGTCGCCAAGCGAAACAGCATCATGCTCGCGTACCTCGACGGCTGCTCGCATAGCGAAATCGCGAAACGCCTGAACGCGCCGCTCGGCAGCGTCAAGGCCTGGGTCAAGCGCGGGCTCCTTTCCTTGCGGGAGTGCATGGCATGAACGCCCAGGAATCTCCAGGCGAACTGCAAGTGCTTGCGGGCGAATATGTGATTGGCACCTTGTCCGCCGCCAGTCGTGCTGGCCTGGAAGCCCGCATGAAGAATGATGCGGCGCTGCGCACTGCGGTTGAAATGTGGGAAGAAAAACTGGCACCACTGGCCGAGCTGGTGGAGCCAGTTGAACCGTCGCAGGCCTTGTGGTCGCGCATCGAATCCTCGGTTGCGGCGACGTCCGCCGCTCGCACCGCACCGGCATCGGTAAAGCCATCGGCAAGCTGGTGGGACAGCCTGAATCTGTGGCGTGGTCTTGCGGCCTCAGGCTTCGCGACGGCCGCCTTCATGGGCGTTGTGGTGATCACCAAGATCGCGCAACCACCCGCGCCTGGCTATATGGTCGTCCTCGTCGGCCCGCAAGACAAATCCCCCGGCTGGGTCGTGCAGGCGGGCACCAATAGCCAGCAGGCGCGCCTGATTCCGCTCGGAAAAATGGAAGTCCCCAGCGACAAATCGTTACAGTTCTGGACCAAAGGAGACGACTGGAAAGGCCCGGTTTCACTCGGCCTCGTGAAGCCCGGTCAGTCACTCGAAATTCCACTCGACAAGTTGCCGCCGCTGCAGCCGAACCAACTCTTCGAGATCACGCTGGAGCCTTATAACGGTTCACCGATCAATCGACCGACGGGCCCGATTTTGTTCATCGGGCGTGCGGTAAAAATCATCTAGGCGTGGATCAGAGCTTCATTGGGGGCAACGGAATCGCCATTCCGAGATTGGCCTGAAGCGTTCGTTGCACCAGCGACAACTGCTCTGTGGTCAGCTCGCTCTTGGGAAATCCTGAGCGCCCTCGCTCGTGAAGTATCCAGATGCGTTGTGGCCGATCGCTCCAGGCCTGCGCCTCCTCCCAACGCCAGAATGAAGGCCGACCGCTCACCGTTTTCTCATAGCCGCTTTCGTAAATGCGATAAACGAGCGGGTCGCGCAGCTTGAACCACCACACGACGCGATTGACCGTATTCACGATGATTGTGTTGAAAATTCCGTGCCGAGCGGCCTTCGGCGTCGCGAGCAGACACTCCATTATTGCGTCGCGATACTCCTGAAAGCTGCAATGAAAAGAGAACGCCAGTACGAGTGCGCCTCGATCATCCGTGGCGTTTTCAAGACTCGCTTCAGGCATCGGCATGACTGGCGTAACTCTCCATTGGCGGACAGGTACACATGATGTTGCGGTCGCCGTAAACGTCATCCACGCGACCGACTGGTGGCCAGTATTTGTTGTGACGCACACTCGCCAATGGGTAGGCCGCCCGCTCGCGCGTGTAGGCATGATTCCATGCCTCCACGAGCAGCACTTCGGTCGTGTGTGGTGCGTTGACGAGTGGATTGTCGTCCTTCGGATAAACGCCCATTTCAACCGCGCGAATCTCTTCGCGAATTGCGATCATGGCGTCGATGAAGCGATCCAGTTCGTGTTTGCTCTCGCTCTCGGTCGGCTCAATCATGAGCGTGCCTGCGACCGGGAAACTCACCGTAGGCGCGTGAAAGCCGTAGTCCATCAAACGCTTGGCGACATCCATATTACTAATGCCGCAGAGCTCTTTGATCGGGCGCACGTCGATGATGCATTCATGGGCCACAAAACCACCGTGACCGGTGTAGAGCACGGGGAAATGCGGCGCCAACTTTTTCGCGATGTAGTTCGCGTTGAGAATCGCCACCGCGGTCGCCTCGCGCAAACCATCGCCGCCCATCATGCGGATGTAGGCATACGGAATCGGCAGGATGCTCGCCGAACCTTGTGGCGCAGCGCTCACCGGCCCAACCTTGCCGCGACCGGGCAGGAAGGGCGCCAGCTGTGATTTCACACCAATCGGCCCGACGCCCGGCCCGCCGCCGCCATGCGGAATGCAGAAAGTCTTGTGCAGATTCATGTGGCTGACATCCGCTCCGATTTCGGCGGGATAGGTCACGCCGACCTGCGCGTTCAGGTTCGCGCCGTCCATGTAAACCTGACCGCCATGCGCGTGAACAATGGCGCAAATCTCCTTGATCGCTTCCTCGAAAACACCATGCGTCGACGGGTACGTAATCATCAACGCAGCGAGATTTGCCGAGTGATTTTCAGCAGCGGCTTTGAGATCGGCAACATCCACGTTACCGTGCTCGTCGCACTTGGTGACGACGACATCCATGCCGCACATCTGCGCGCTGGCCGGGTTGGTGCCGTGGGCACTGGACGGAATCAGACAGATGTTGCGATGCGCTTCACCGCGACTCGCGTGATAGCCGCGAATAGCGAGCAGGCCCGCGTATTCGCCCTGTGCGCCGCTGTTCGGTTGCAAAGTCACCGCGTCAAAGCCGGTCACTTTGCACAGCATGTCTTCGAGATTTTTCGTGAGTTCAGCGTAGCCCTTCGCCTGCTCGACGGGCGCAAACGGATGCATGTTGCCGAACTCGGGCCAGGTCACCGGAATCATTTCGGTCGTCGCGTTCAACTTCATGGTGCACGAACCGAGTGGAATCATCGTGCGGTCGAGCGCGAGATCCTTGTCGGCGAGCATGCGCAGGTAGCGCAGCATTTCAGTTTCGGAGTGATGCTTGTTGAAGACGGGGTGCGTGAGGATTGGCGCGGTTCGTCGAAGCGCCGCCGGG
>JAYWAQ010000414.1:0-1658 GCA_043782305.1 Burkholderiales bacterium | reverse complement strand
ACATCAACAATCCCGAGCACAGGCACATCGCGGCTATCCGCCTGATCGCGAAAATGCCGACGCTGGTCGCAATGACCTACAAATATTCGGCCGGTCAGCCAATGATCTATCCGCAGAACGATTTGTCGTACAGCGCAAACTTTATGCGCATGATGTTCGCCACGCCGTGCGAAGAATACAAAGTCAACGACGTTCTGGTGCGCGCGCTGGATCGCATCTTTATTTTGCACGCTGATCACGAGCAAAACGCGTCAACCTCGACGGTGCGTTTATGTGGTTCGTCAGGCACCAACCCGTATGCCGCGATCGCAGCGGGTGTGGCCTGCCTGTGGGGCCCGGCGCATGGTGGCGCCAATGAGGCCGCGTTGTCGATGCTGCTCGATATTCAAAAGAATGGCGGCGTCGAAAAAATCGGCGAATTTATCAAGGCAGTTAAAGATAAAAACTCCAACGTTCGCCTGATGGGCTTCGGCCATCGCGTCTACAAAAATTACGATCCGCGCGCAAAGCTCATGCGCGAGACCTGCTATGAGGTGCTGGGCGAACTGGGCCTGCACAACGATCCGTTGTTCAAGTTGGCGATGGAGTTGGAGCGTATCGCGTTGTCGGACGAATATTTCGTGTCGCGCAAACTCTATCCCAATGTGGACTTCTATTCCGGCATCGTGCAGCGCGCCTTGGGCATCCCCACGACCCTGTTCACCGCGATTTTCTCGCTTGCTCGCACCGTCGGGTGGATCGCCCAGTTGAACGAAATGCTTGCAGATCCGGATCTAAAAATTGGCCGCCCACGTCAGCTGTTTACCGGCTCGACGGCGAGGAACATTGTGCCGCTGCATCAGCGCTAGGGGTCGTTGCAGTGACCCGCGGCAGGTGACGCGTGAGACGGCGGCGTGAACGCCGCTCCCCCGCGCACCACCAAGCCCCGTCACTTGTCACTCGTCTCTAGTAACACGTCCCTGCTCACCAGCAACGGAATTCCACCATGATGAACGAACTGCAACAAACCTCCACGATTTTTGGCGGCAATATGCCGTATATCGAGGAGCAGTACGAGAACTATCTCGCCGATCCCGCCTCAGTAGATGCCAAATGGCGCGACTACTTTGACGCCATGCGTGGCGGCGCTCCTGACGTTTCCCATCAGCCCGTGATTGATGCGTTTGCCGCAATGGCCCGCTCGCGCAAAGCGGCGGTGGCGAGCATTGATGCGTCGATGATGGACAAGCAGCTGGGCGTGATGAAGCTCATTCACGCCTATCGTTTTGTCGGTGGTCGCATCGCCGATATTGATCCGTTGAAACGGCAGGAAGTGCCGTTCATCAAAGAGCTGGATCACAAGCATCACGGGCTTGTTGATAGCGACATGGAGACCGAGTTTTCTACCGGCCTGCTGCCTGTGCACGGCCAAAGTCGCGCCAAGCTCAAAGACATTATCAGCACGCTGCGCGCCATTTATTGCCGCAGCGTAGCCGTTGAATACATGTACATGGCCAACGAAGACGAGCGCGAATGGCTGCGCTTGCGCATTGAGTCAACACAGCTTAAACCCAGCTACAGCGTCGAGCAAAAGCGACACATTTTGGAGCGCCTGACTGCGGCTGAGGGCCTTGAGCGCTACCTGCACACCAAGTACATGGGGCAAAAGCGCTTCTCCG
>JAYWAQ010000413.1:0-1658 GCA_043782305.1 Burkholderiales bacterium | reverse complement strand
CATGGGCGCGGCAACGTGCAGCTCAAACTGCAATCAACGGTCGGGGGCTCTTCCGTCGCGGCGATCATGTACTACATTCTCGGGCTGGTGAGCTGTCTCGCGAAAAGCCTTATTGCTATGGGCTGGCCGCAATCGGCCGAAACCAACGCAGCGATCACGATCCCGTTTGTAGCGCTGCGCGTATCGCCGTCGATACGGCGCTTGCATCTGAGGATTCTGGTGCCGCGCGAGGGTGAATGACCCTTAACAGCGATGCCTGATTCGGTAACGAGGCTCAGCGGCCGGACGACGGATCGCCTACTTCGGCAGACGCTGCTTTGCCGCTGCCACAAGCTCCTCCAATTGTGCGGCGGTGCTAGCGGTTGCGGCCCGCTGAAACAATGCAATGCTAAACACCACAGAGCCCGAGGAATAGACTCCGCCCCGCCACGCCATGGGGTTGTCCTTAGGCTCCAAATCGCGCAGGCGCTTGACACCGGCCTCAGCCGCAGCAATTGATTCAGCAACGGCCATGATCCGGAACTGGCCACCGCCGCTTTTGCCCGTGTACGTGCAGTTCATGTCGCCTGGGGTCGCGGTGACCGTGTATCCCATGATGCCGCCCCAAACGTCGGCGGGCAACACCTGGCAGGGTTCGGGCGCAGCGCCCGCCGCAGCTGTGGCCGCGAGCAACGACATTGCAGAGACGAGCGTAAGTTTGAATCCACTGTTAAGCGCAATCATGACCTGATCTCCTGTTGGGTGAGGCAACTGGCAAAGCCGTGACAAACGATTTCGGAAAATGGTCGGTTGCATCGGATGAGCCCCAATACATAGTAGCCCCATTTTGGCGATTGGCAATACTGTTCAGTAGTGGTCTTACGGCACAAACGGACGTTGGCGGCCTCATCGTTTATTCGGACAAAATGATCGCGCCAACAATACGTTGAGTAATTCAGCGAAGCGTTAAAGGCTGATTTGCGGAGCCTGGTCAGATGACACCTATGCGATCTGAGATTACAAGCTTGACCGCCTCAGCTCGATACTCGGGAATAAAAACTCGTTCTGGTACTGATTGTGTTTATGACTCCTTGATTCGGTGAAAAACACGCAGTCCGTTGCGTCCGTTTTAACGAGCACCTTCCACATCCGACATTACGTTGACGGGCGCCACCGATCCGCGCTTTGGCAAACCGCATCGGCGCATACCCGGCCGAGCTGTCTCAGAGGAATTGAGCGTTGACATTTTCAAACGCGAGAAATTGCATTAAGTCTGCACTACGTGTATCTTTCATATGCTGTTGGCATCACCACAAAAATGCCCCGCAAGTGGCGATCAGGGGGTACTGTCAATTTGAGCTAAGGATTTGCTGAGCGAAAATCTTGTCATGACAATATCCTCGGCACCCGCTCCGATTTCCTACGCAGGCTACCGCTTCCCGCCCGAGGTGATCAGCTATGCGGTGTGGCTGTACTTTCGCTTTCCACTGAGCCTGCGCATGGTGGAAGAAATGCTAGCGGCACGCAGCATTGATGTGACCTATGAAACAGTGCGCCAGTGGGCCTTGAAGTTTGGACAGCAGGCAGCCAAGCGAATCCGGGCTCGGGTCTGCAACTTTGGTGACAAGTGGCATCTCGATGAGGTGGTCATAACCATCAAAGGCGAACGCCACTGGCTA
>JAYWAQ010000412.1:0-1661 GCA_043782305.1 Burkholderiales bacterium | reverse complement strand
CGCGGCCTTCTGGCGCAATTCGCGCAAGTCCGCCGGGCATCACATGCCATTGGCCGGGCCCGTTCGAGAGTGCAAACACGCGCACCATCGCCGCACGGCTGGCGATGGGTGAAGCGGCTGGCGATGTCGCCGCCGTGGCATGCACTCCCTGCCAACTCGGGTTGTGGGCCAGCGGCAAGAACGCTTGCGCCGAAAAATCTTCCGGGTGCAAGGCAATGCGACCGGTCCATTGCTCACGCTCACGCGGCGACAGCGACTTGCCAATGGCGGGAACAAAGCGCCGACCCCGATCATTAAACGTCGGCTTCAACACGTAGTCGTTCAACTGTGGCATCAAAGTACGCAGCGCGCTACGCTCGCCGCACCACCAACTCGCAATCGATGGAATCGCCAGCGTCTGCCCCATCACCGCCTTGCAAATCTTCGGCAAAAAACCCAAGATCGCCGCTGACTCCAGAAAGCCCGTGCCCGGCGCATTCGCCAGCACCACGTTGCCAGCGCGATAGGCCTGCAACATGCCGGGAATTCCGAGCGCCGAATCAGCTCGCAACTCCAGCGGGTCAAGGAAGTCATCATCCAGCCGTCGCAGGATCACATCGACGGGCTCCAGACCCTTCAGCGTCTTGAGCCAGACACGCTCATCGCGTACAACCAGATCGCCACCTTCCACCAGTCCAATACCAAGATAGCGCGCCAGATAAACGTGCTCAAAATACGTTTCGCTGTACGGCCCCGGCGTCAGCAACACCACACGGGCATCTGCGCCGGCCGGTGAATGCGCCATCAAACTGTTGATCAGCGTTTTGTAGCTGTCCACGAGCTTGTCGACATGTAGCGCCCGAAATGCATCCGGAAACATGCGCGACACAATCATGCGGTTTTCCAGCGCATAGCCCAATCCCGATGGCGCCTGCACGCGCTGCGACATCACCCACCAGTTGCCGTCGGGGCCTCGCGCCAGATCAAACGCGGCGATATGCAAAAAAGTTTTTCCGCGCGGCGTAATGCCGTGCGCAGGGCGAAGGTATGCCGGATGTCCTTGCACCAGCGCCGTTGGCAGCATGCCCTCGCGCACCAGCATTTGCTCGCCATACACGTCTGCTAGGATGTGATTGAGCAATTCTGCGCGCTGCGACACGCCACGCTCAATCTGCGCCCACTGCGCCTGATCGACGATCATAGGTAGCAAGTCGAGAGACCAGGGACGCGCCTGACCCGCCAGCGCGTCGGAATAGAGGTTGTAGGTGATGCCGTTATCGGCGATTTTTCGGGTCAGACTGGCCTGCGATTGCTCCAACTCGCCAAGCAACGCCTCCACCGAGCGCTCGTTCGCGGGCATCGCGGCTAACGCTTTTTCGAAAAACGTCCGCCAAGAGGGTGTGAGCGCGTCGCCACCGGCCACGCGAAGGCCGTCCAGATGCCCTGCGGGGGGGCGCTTCGCCAGCGAGGCAAGCGCATTCATCACGGCTGCAATGCGGTCGCCACCGCCAGCAGCGTCGTTGTCAAACAGGGAACTCATGGTCCAAGTTTACCGGGGCTGGCGATGCTTCTAACTCCCCTGCGTCAATGCTTCATTCACGTGATCGGCACTGTTGTGATCACGCACGCCGCAAGTCCAGCGTGAACGGAAACTCAGGGCTGATATTGGCCGGCGCGACGCG
>JAYWAQ010000411.1:0-4756 GCA_043782305.1 Burkholderiales bacterium | reverse complement strand
GTACTTACGAGCCGCCACCCGGAGCGCATCAGCCGTTGTCCTTGTTCACAGCGCCGCGCGTTGACTACTCACTGCATCGGCTTCGTCACTACACCGGCACCGCGCCCGAGTGGTTTCAGAATTTCGTGCTGTTCACTAACTACCAGTTCTACATCGACGAATTCGTGCGCATGGGCCACGAACTGATGAACGATGAGAACGGCGAGTACGTCGCTTTCATCGAACCGGGCAACGTCGTGACGCGCCGCAAGGGTCTGCCCGCAGTCGCTGGCGACGAACTCGGCGCAGCGCCGCCGCGCCTGCCGCAAATGCCCGCTTATCACCTGCTACGCGCCGACGCCTCCGGCATCACTATGGTCAACATCGGTGTCGGGCCCGCCAACGCAAAAACCATCACCGATCACATCGCCGTGCTGCGCCCGCACGCTTGGATCATGCTCGGTCACTGCGCGGGTCTGCGTAACACGCAGGCGCTGGGCGACTACGTGCTCGCTCACGGCTACGTGCGTGAAGATCATGTGCTTGATGAAGACCTGCCGCTGTGGGTGCCGATCCCGGCATTAGCCGAAGTGCAGGTTGCGCCCGAAGCAGCCGTCGCCGACATCACACAGCTCAAGGGCTATGAACTCAAACGCATCATGCGCACCGGCACCGTCGCGAGCACCGACAATCGTAACTGGGAACTGTTGCCGCAGCGAACGCCAGAGCGCCGCTTCTCGCAAAGTCGTGCGATCGCGCTCGATATGGAAAGCGCAACGATCGCTGCGAATGGGTTCCGCTTTCGCGTTCCGTATGGCACCTTGCTCTGCGTCAGCGACAAGCCGCTACACGGCGAGATCAAGCTTCCGGGAATGGCGAACCACTTCTACCGCGAGCGTGTGAATCAGCACCTGCTGATTGGGATTCGCGCGATGGAGTTGATGAGAAATGCAGGAGCAGATCATTTGCACAGCCGGAAGTTGCGGAGCTTCGCCGAGGTTGCCTTCCAATAGCGCTCTGACCGCCCCGCAGTCGTCCCGGCTGCGCCAAAGATGATGGCGCTGGTGGTTAGCTGCACTACCCGTGCTTCACCACGACCGTCTTCATCACACTAAACCCGTACAGCGACTCGAATCCTTTTTCGCGCCCGTAGCCCGAAGATTTCACGCCACCAAACGGCAGTTCGACGCCGCCGCCTGCGCCGTAGTTGTTGATGAATACCTGACCGCTTTTCACGGCACGGGCCATGCGCATTGCGCGACTACCGTTTTCGGTCCAGACACCTGCGACGAGGCCGTACTGTGTGGCGTTGGCCAGACGCACCGCATCGGCTTCATCCTTAAACGACATGGCCGCGAGTACCGGCCCGAACACTTCGTCTTGCGCGAGCTTTGCGTCGGCGGGTACGTCCGCGATCAACGTTGGTTTGGCGTAGAAGCCAGCTGCTGGGGCTTCCGCCACGATGTTGCCTTCAGCAATCGTTCGCAGGTTTGCAGATTTGGCCTCGCTTAAAAATCCGTTCACCCGATCCAGTTGATTCGCACGGATCAAAGGGCCGACGTCCAGGTCCATCGCGGCGGGGCCGACCTTCAGTGCTTTGATGCGCAGACCGACGGCTTCGAGCACGCGCTCATATGCGCTCGCCTCCACCAGCAAGCGCGACCCGGCGCTGCATGTCTGCCCCGCGTTTTGAATGATGGCATTGACGATGACCGGGACTGCTTCGTCGAGATTGGCGTCGGCGAAGACGATCTGCGGGCTCTTGCCGCCCAGCTCCAGCGTGACAGGAACGTGTCGTTTGGCTGCGCTTTGGGCGATGATCGTGCCGACCCGCGCTGAGCCCGTGAATGAAATGTGGTCGATGCCTTCGGCGTCGGCTAACGCTTGTCCTGCTTCATAGCCAAAGCCCGTAACGATATTGAGCGCACCTTCTGGAAAGCCGCACCCAGCGGCGAGTTCAGCGATGCGCAGCAACGAAAGGCAGGCGTCCTCCGCGGGCTTGACCACGCAGGCATTGCCCGCCGCGAGCGCACCGCCGACCGAGCGCCCGAAGATCTGCATCGGGTAATTCCATGGGATGATGTGGCCGGTCACGCCGTGCGGTTCGTAGAAGCTCATCACCGCGAATCCCGGCGTGTACGGAATGGTGTCGCCATGCAGCTTGTCGCAGCCTCCGGCATAGTATTCAAAGTAACGCGCGGCCGCGGTGGTATCTGCTTTCGCCTGCTTGACAGGCTTGCCGCAATCGCGCATTTCCAGATGCGTCAGCTCGTCGTGATGCTTGAGGATCGACTCCGAGAGCTTGTGTAGCAGGCGGCCTCTTTCCATCGGCGCGAGGCGGCTCCAAGCGCCACCGTCTGCCGCTTTCCGCGCGGCAGCGATCGCGCTACGAATATCTTCCTCGTTGCCCCGTGCGAGATACGCGAAAACCAGACCGTCACTGGGGTCGAGAACGGGGATGGATTCGCCTGAGCTGCCAGCGACGCGCTGGTTGTTGATGAAGTGTGTTGTCATGGCAATTTGAATTGGTGCGCGAAGACGGAAGTCCGGGCACGCGATAATCGTTGGGACAGTGTGCTTGATTTACATCAAGAGAATAACCGAGGCCAATTTGAACGTTGCAATCGAAACCCAATTTCCGGACATCCGCGCCTGGCAAGTTGGGAACACAGGCGTGCCCTACGTTTGGCAATTCGCCAGCGGCGTTGCGGGGCCGCATGTTTGCGTTAACGCGTTGGTGCATGGCAACGAAGTGTGTGGGGCGATTGCGGCGGACTGGCTGTTGCGCGAGCTTCACGCGGGCGTGAAGGTGCTGCGTGGCACGCTGTCGGTCGTGTTTGCGAACGTTGATGCCTACCACTCGTTTGACCCGGCAAAGCCATTTGACTCCCGCTGCGTCGATGAAGACTTTAACCGCCTGTGGGATGTGGCGACGCTTGAAGGCCAGAGAGATTCGCGAGAGCTGCGGCGCGCGCGCGAGTTGCGAAAGTTCTATGACACGGTAGATCATTTGATTGATCTGCATTCGATGCTGGAGCCCGCACCGCCGATTGCGCTGGCGGGCGACACCGAGAAGGGGTTGGCACTCGCGCGTTTGGTTGGAATTCCAGAACACATACTCGTTGATTCGGGCCACGCGGCTGGCAAGCGGCTGCGCGACTACCTTGGGTTTGGCGATCCGCAGAGCGTGAAGAGCGCGTTGCTGGTGGAATGCGGGCAGCATTGGGAAGCCGCAGCTGGCGAAGTCGCGAAGCAGGTTGTATTGCGATTTTTGCAGTGCTTTGAAGTACTTGACCGCCAGTGGATTGCAGAACGATTGACAACGGAAAAGCCACCATTGCAAAGCGTGGTGGACATCAGTTCCGTCATCACGCTGAAGACTGCGCAGTTTTGCTGGATTCGACCGTTGCGTGGCCTTGAGGTCATCGCCGAAGCAGGTACCCTGATCGCACTGGACGGCGATGTTGAGGTGCGCACACCGCATGCCGATGCAGTGATGGTGATGCCAGTCCCGAATCCGAAACCTGGGCAGACGGCGGTGCGGATTGGGCGGTTGAGGGCCTTTTAGGAATATTTCATTCAATTGGTCGCCGATCAGCAGGATCCGGGCGATCCACCCAATAGCGTTGCCGCGTCTCGCGCGCCTTTTCAATCTTGCCGATGCCGTCAACCGAGTTGAGCGTGATTGCACCGTGCCAATCGGTGCGCATCACAGGAATATTGCGCTCGGTGTAGCGAGCCAGCACGCTTTCGCGTGGATGACCGAATCGATTGCGATAGCCCGCATTGATGAGCGCGAGTTTCGGCGTAACAGCCTCGATGAATTCAGGCGTTGACGAGGTGAGGCTGCCGTGATGCGGCATCAGCAGCACGTCGCTTTTGAGCATGGAGGGTGTGGCCGTATAGCGCTCGATGATGTCCGCCTCACTCATCGCCTCGACGTCTGCCGTCAACAGCGCGCTGAATCGCGGTGTGCTGATTTTCACCACGCATGAGCGGTCATTGGTTTTGAGCCTGGCTTCGGCGTAGTTGTCCACGTCGGGATGCAGTACGTCAAAGCGAACCCCGTCCCATATCCACGATTGTCCCGCGGCGCAACCGAGTGCTTTCACGCCGCGCTCGTTTGCGGTTTTCACGATGTCCGCCTCTGCGAATACGGAGGTCAGCATCCAGTCGACCGGAACACTTTTCAGGAGTGACTTCGCGCCACCACTGTGATCAATGTCGAGGTGGCTCACGATCAGACCATGAATGTGCGACGAACCCGCCGCTCGAAGATACGGTGCGATCAATCGCGACCCTGCATCGCTCGCATCGGTCCAGCGTGGGCCGGTGTCGTACACCAACGTGTGATGCGCAGTTTGCACGACCGCGGCAGTGCCTTGTCCGATGTCGAGCACGGTGAGTTCGAACTCACCGTCCAGAGGACGCGGTGGCGTGATGGCAAACAACGGCACGCACCAGAGAAGCCCCAGCCAGCGATGCGGCCAGCCGAGCGGCGCTAACAGCACTAGGCTTCCGAGCAGCGCCAGCCCTACTGCCCACCACGGCGGCATGTGCTGCGACCATAGTGGCGTAGGCAGTGTCATCAACCACTGCAAACCCAGTGTGAGCCAGAGGATGAGTTGATGCGCAACCATCAGCAACGCATCAATCGGCACGATCAGCCAAACCAGCGTGAGCGGCACCACGAGCATTGTGATGAGCGGAATGGCGACCGCATTGGCAACGGGGCCGACCAGCGACACCTGTTGAAACAGCGCAATTGACAGCGGAG
>JAYWAQ010000410.1:0-1667 GCA_043782305.1 Burkholderiales bacterium | reverse complement strand
TATTGTTTGGCGACATTGCCGTCGCGAATCCAGTGACCGACGTTCGTCTGGCCATAAATGCCACCGGCGGAAATATTTGTCGAGCCCGTCCACACCTGTTTCGGCGCTTTGCTCGCGCCTTTCAGCAGCACCATGAATTTGTTGTGCTGAATGTTGTTGGGGCGCGCCTCGCGCCGGATGATGTTGGCCAGCGGAATGCCCGCAGCGTTGATGTTTGCCTCGTTGTCATCACGGGGAAAGCCTTTGGTCAATGGATTGCCGTCGTCGGGCGATTCGTTGGCTTTCATGTCCAGAATGAGGCGCACCGTCACGCCACGATCAATCGCTTTCTTGATCGCATCGGCCACGCCGCGATGGCGAAATTCATAGAAGCAGCAAAGCAGCGTATCGCTCGCTGCCGCCCTGTCGATGAAGCGAACAATCGCGTCCTCCAGATCGCGCGCCAGCCACTTGAACGCGGCCGTGCTGGTTGCCGCATCGGGCTGTTTGTCGGGTGCTTTATTGTGAAATTTGCGCGCGTAGGCCTGGCTGCTGGCAACGCCGCGATTAAAAAAAACGTCGTGCGTACCCGTCGTAAACAAAGGCTCCGTTTTTACGGTGATCGTGAGCGGCGCAGCGCTCCGATCAAGATTCTTCGGCGTTCCTTTGAGCGGATAAAAGCGATAGATGTACGACTGCCCCGGCTTGCCCGTAAAGTCATCCCACACGAAACTTTGCACCGGATGATCAAACGTCGTGACAAACGTTTTCTCGTCAGGATGCGGAATGACCGCCTCAAACACCTTGAAGCCCGGCATGAAGTAGCGCTCGTTCGCTTTCAAATCTTCACGCTCAACCGCAAAGCCCAAAAGTCCCGCCGTATCGGCCGTCGCCGAGTTGGAGATTGCAAACGACAACGTATTGACGCCGGTCACCGCAAAGACCTGGTATCCGCGCTGTTTGCTCGACTTGAATCGCATGGCGTTCTCCCTTTGTCGAGTGTTCTCGACGGTTCAGGCAGCTGCGTTGCACAAAAACAAGGCACGATCCTAGTCCAATTCATCGGGGCTGTAAACCTTGAGGACACTACACGAGCGAGTGGGAAATGGCCTCGTTTCCATCGTTTCAGGGATTATTGGAGGCGCGCGAACCGGGAATCGAGTGATGCAGAGACCAGCTATCAGCATTGCGCTGAAACACCCATTGCGAATGGGCTAAACGCACAAAAGCCAAGAAAGCGACATATGACATTTTGAGGGCGGAGCCCCAATGAAATGGGGCATACAAACAAAAGCTGAACCGTCGTAGCGTCGGCGGCGCTGATCGAAACAACATTCGCAGGCGGCTCGAATTGACACGCTGACTGCCATGCTGCGCCGCGTCGTCGCTACTATCTGTGCACCTTAGGAGGATCTGCATGAAACACCCGCTTAGACCGCTCATGACGTTGGCCGCGATTGCACTCAACAGTATTGCGTGGAGCAGCCTCGCACTCGCTCAAACCAGCGCGGCGACCTTTCCCGACAAGCCGCTCAAAATCGTCGTTACGTTCACCACCGGCGGCGCGCCGGACACTCTGGCGCGCATTATTGGCGAGCGGCTAACAGCCGCGTGGGGCCAGCCCGTCATCGTCGACAACAAGCCCGGCGCGGGCGGAAATGTGGGGGCTGATTTCGTGGCGAAGTCTG
>JAYWAQ010000409.1:0-13069 GCA_043782305.1 Burkholderiales bacterium | reverse complement strand
CCGACCCATCGATTGCGACCTGCCTGAAGGCCTGGGGCAAGCATCCGTTCGGCAGAAATCCCGAGTACAAAACCCTCGCCACGTCGGTGAAAGTGTTTGGCATTGGGCGCGCGACTGCCGATACCGACGTCACCAGTGCACCGACCCTCGTGCTGGTGAGCGCTGGCGTGAACGTGATGGGCGGCTCAACGGTGGAACTCCTCAATCCCAATGGCTGGTACTGCCTGCGCTCGAACGTGAACGTGATGGGTGGCCTCACCATCAAGGCGCACTGCAAGGCGCATTTGGCCTCCGCCATCGATGGCGTCACGGTGATGGGTGACAACGCCGAAAACAAGGGCGTCACCGTCATGGGCGCGACGCGGGTGGAGCATGTGGGCTGCCAATAACGCGCGCTTATCGCGCTATTGGCACGACCATTAAAACTGATGGCATGTACAGTAAAATCTGTAGATGCTTCGCGCTCTCTACGTAGACTTCAACAGCTACTTCGCCTCCGTCGAGCAACAGCTGCGCCCGGAACTGCGCGGGCGTCCGATCGCCGTGGTGCCGATGATTGCGGACACGACGTGCGCGATTGCAGCGAGTGTTGAAGCAAAGCGCTTTGGCGTAAAGACGCTGACCAACGTGGCCGATGCACGGCGGCTGTGCCCCGAGATAATATTCGTCGAATCGCGGCCCGCTGTGTATGTGGAGTTTCATCAGCGCGCGAAAGTGGTGGTGGAATCGGTCGCGCCGATAGCTTCGGTCAATTCAATAGACGAGATGTGGATCGCGCTCACGGGTCGCGATCAACCACGTCCCGCCGCCGAAAAGCTGGCGCTGGAAATCAAGTACCGCCTTCAAAGTCAGCTTGGCGAATGCATCACCTCGTCCATCGGCATCGCACCGAACCCCTTCCTCGCCAAAACCGCGAGCGACATGGTGAAACCAGATGGCCTCGTGGTCATTGAGCTCGCCGATCTGCCGCATGCATTGATGAATTTAAAGCTCAATCATTTCGTCGGTATTGGCCGCAAAATGCTGGAGCGCCTGCACGATCACGGCATCAAAACCACGCCGCAACTCCTCGCCGCCGAAGTCGGAAAACTGCGGGAAATCTGGGGCGGTGTGGAGGGCGAGCGCTTTTGGCAGAAGCTGCGCGGTGAAGACGTGCAAACGCGCGAAACCAACACGTCCTCAATCAGCCATTCACACGTACTCGCGCCCGACAAGCGCACCCATGTTCGTGCTCAAGCCGTGCTATCGAGTCTCACGCAAAAGGCCGCGATGCGCCTGCGCGACGGCGAATTCATCGCCTCTGACGTGTCCATTTTTTTAAAGTTGCGAGGCGGCGAAAAGCACAAGGCACATCAACGAATCGACGCGACAGATCGCACGCCACTGATCCTCGATGTAATGGACAAACTCTACGCTAAACTCCTCGATGATCGCGCCGTGAGGAACGGCTCACCGATGGCAGTCGGCATGGCGCTGGGCGGCCTCGCGCCACGCGGAGGACAATCACTCTCATTATTCGACGATCAGCCGAACACCGAAAAGCTCGACAAGGTCGTCGATCAATTAAATCTCAAATACGGCAAGAACACCCTCTTCTGGGGCGGCGCATTCAGCGCCCGGCAAAGCGCCAGAATGGCCATCGCGTTCAATCACATTCCCGATATGAAAGTGGAATCCGACGAAACCGGCAAGGCGTTGAAGCCACGCGAGCCTTTGGTGAATGCACGGAAGTCGGTGTAGCCGTCCTACGACCGCTTCGGCATTGGCGTAGCGCGCGGCTCCTGCTTTTCTGCCTTGGCATTCTTGTCCACGCGCAGCAGCGCGATCATGTCGGCACCGATGAATTTTTCTACGAATGCGCGGTGCAGGACAATCCAGACAGCGAGCGCGGTGACCGGCGGCATGATGAGCGTCGAGAACTGGTAGAGGTAGGCGATGACCTCCAACTGCCACGGCGACCAGCCCGCCTGTTCGACCACGCCGGGGCCGCTGCTCAGAAGGATTTGCTTCATGCCCGCAGCGAACACGGCAAGCATCTGCAACGGCAAGAGCGCGAGCCAGCCGTACCAGAGGTTTCGCCAGCGCTTCGGATGCCATGCGGCTAGCGTGAGCGCGGCCATGAGCGCTGTGCCGTAGCTGTAGAGCCGCGCATCAACCTCCGCGCTGACCGTGGCGCCGGGGCGGAACGTTTGGCCCGGCGCGCTGCCGGGTGCGAGGTTGGTCAGGAATTCAAACCCGTGCAACGTTTGTTGAACCGAGGTCACAAATTCCGGCACGCCGAGCAGCGCCATGCCCGACAGAAACCACCGAATCGGCCAGTGCAACAATGGCACAAGAACGTACCAGGCCATGAACACCGGAGGCACCCATAACAGGATGCGCAGAAAGAAGCGACCGATGGTGGTGGGCACGGCGGGTCGGGGTGGCTTACGCCGCTTGCGGAGTGGGCGTGGCGGCGGCGGACGCGCCCGGCGTTCCGGCATCATCCGGCGGCGGCAATCTGCGCCCTGCATCGCGATTGATGCGGCGCACCCAGATCAACCACACGATCAGCACGTCGAGCATGATGAGCGCCTGCCAGATGTAGAGGTGCGCCCATTCGAACGCTGTCATGCTCCACTGCCCGAGATAGAACAAACTGATGATGCGCACTACGTTCAGGCCCTGAACCGCGAGAAAACCAAGGCCGAGGCCCCAGAGCTTTTGCTTCCAGGTTGACGGGAATGCAAGGATGGCGGCGATCAGCACCAGCGTCGCTTCGACGCCATTGCAGCCCGCTTCGATGCTGACCGCGAAACCATTGGTGGCGCTGCGCAATATCTTTCCGGTAGCAATCGCGCTGGGGTCGAAAATCGCGACCAGTTGCGCGCAAAAATGAGCGAGGCCGTTAGTCCACGGTGTCACGAAATAATCCTGCCCCCACGGCGTGAGTTGCGCGCCGAAGAGCACAGCTTGAATCACGAGAAAGAGGATGAGGAAGCGGGCCATGGTGTTGCCAGAGGAAATTGCTTAAAGAGTTGCGCAGCGGCTGTAAATTGTCGGCGACAGCGCCATGAGTTACGGCGTCAAGCGTCAAATCAGACGGTGAATCGTACCCGAAGCGCCCAGTCGCGGTGCAAGCGGCGCGCTTTGACGGTTTTTGCGATAAGCTTTTCTCCAATGCAAATTATTGGAGCCAGCATGACCCGGTTTTGTTCGACAAAAAAAATTGCGCTCGCCGCGCTTGGCCTGCTGAGTTTGCTCGCGCTTGGCGGCTGCGCATCCACCATGCAGGATCAAAAACGCGCGCTGCTGGATCGGAAATGCCAGGACCGCGTGGTGAAAATGTTGAACGCCGTGTCGCCGGTGATCGTCGAGTCGAATGCGCCGCAAAAATTTTGTGGCTGCTTCACCGAGAAGCTCGATGTCGCGAAGCTTGAGACCGACATCGATGGCGTGAAAGACATCGGCTTGAACCCGGAAACGCTCCGCTTCGTGACCGAATACATCCCGACCATTCGCAGCTGCGCGAAAGAATCCGGGCTCTGGAAAAACTGATTTTTTACTAGTCGGCGCTCTGCAAATCGCGGCTGTGCGCAGCGTCGTCGACCGGAGCCGACGTAGCAACAGCAGGCTTTTGCGCAGTTAATTCTGGTGCGACAAATGATCGTGCCGCACCGCGAATGCCGTTGACGATGAACGCTTGAAGATGCTGCGCGACCGCAGGATCAGCGGCGGCATTGACGCCGTTCGATAGCCGCACGATGCGCTGGTCGCTCAGGTAATGCAGCAGCGCGCCAAGCGCGAATTGATAGCACCAAGCCGCCTGCGCCTGCGTCAACTCTGGAATTTCGTCCTGAAGCGACTCGCGAATCGCGTCGATATATTCGGCGGTGATGGGGTCAAAGAATTCGCGAATCGCGCGATCTTCTTCGACGCTTTGCTGCGTCAGTCCGCGAGTGACGAAAAGCGCATACGATTCGCCCTCAGGCGTGCCGCGCGCTTGAATCACGGGAAGAATCATCGCCTCAACAATGTTGACCAGCGGGTCGCCGCTCTGAACGGTCATCGCCTCATGCAAACCCTGACGGCGCACCTCGACAGTGCCGCTCAGGTTCCCGAAAATAGCGTCGTAGAGTTCCTGCTTTTGCCCAAAGTAATAGCCGACCAGCGCGAGCGGGACCTTCGCGGCCTCGGCAATCTGGCGAATGGTGACGGCGTGGTAGCCGAAGTTGGCGAACAGTCGCTGCGATGCGTCGAGAATGTTCTGACGGCGATCCGGGCGAACGCCAGCGATCGTTCCGGCGGCGCGTGTTTCAGGAATGGATTTGGTCACAGAAGCTCCGTTCATGCGGCCGACCAACGCAGGATCGCTGCGTGATGCCGCAAAGTTAAATTCTTTGGGTAGGAAGGATTTTTCACAACCATGATTTTCGCAATGCAAATCGCGCGGATTCACAAAAGTATTTACCACTATAGCAAGTTGATCGAGCGCCAGCGCCAGGGCAAGTCCGCGCCCCTGAACAGCGTCGGGTTGACGCCACACTTGCGTTGTTGCGGCTTGCATTTGTCAAAATTCGCTCCATATGATTACATTCAATAAGCAAAATCGGCTGCGCAGAGCCCTGCTTAAGTCCATCGCCAGTACCCTTTTCAACGGCAGCATCGTCATGACCTCAATTGCCTCGTCCGTCACCGCGTCAGCAGCCACACTCACAGGCATCCATACGCTGAAAAAGTCGCCCCGGATGCCGGTGCTTTTTCTCGGCCACGGCAGCCCGATGAACGCGATTGAGGACAACGCTTATCGCCGTAGCTGGCAAGCGCTCGGTTCAGAGTTTGGCGCTCATGCGACTGCTAAGTTCCCGACGCCGCAGCTGATCCTCTGCGTCTCGGCGCACTGGCTCACGCGTGGGTGGCAGTTCACTGCGATGGACAAGCCGAAAACGATTCACGATTTTGGCGGATTCCCGCAGGCGCTGTTTGACCAGCAATACGCTGCGCCGGGTGCTCCGGCGACCGTCCGGGAAATTGCGCAAACGATCACCGCGCCGCCGATTGGGCTCGACACGCACGAGTGGGGCCTCGATCACGGCACCTGGTCGGTGTTGAAGCCGATGTTTCCCGGGGCAACGATTCCGGTCGTTCAGCTCAGCATGGACTACGACCGCCCGGCAGCGGAGCATTTTGCGTTGGGGCAGCAGTTGGCAAAACTCCGCGATCTGGGCGTGCTGATCGTCGGCAGCGGAAACATCGTGCACAACCTGCGCGCCATGCGCCTAAACGGGCCGCCCGGGCAATCGTACGACTGGGCAACGGAATTTGACGCTGTCATCGCCGATCACGTCGTGCAAGGGCGTTTGAAGGCGTTGCAGGATTTTCAAAAACTCGGGCAGGTCGCGCAGTTGGCGCACCCGACGTTTGAGCATTACCTGCCGCTGCTTTATACCGCCGGTGCGGTGGCGGGAGCCGACGGCACCGGGGCGTCAAAAGACGCCGTGCGCTTCTTCAATGCCGATTTTCAGGGCGCGTCGATTTCCATGCGATCGGTGGTTTGGTCGTAGTAACCAGGACGAGGCATCAGCTTTGTGGCGATAGCCCCATAAGTGTTGGGGTGGCAGTCAATACGCCCTAATATCGACTCCTGGCATTTATCACTGCTAGCCATAACAAAATATAGAGTTTGGGCAAAAGTTGATCGGGCGGATGGCGCTCAAATAGCCGTTGTGGCACAATTTTAAAAGTTTGTCACAACCGGAATCCATCAGCATGCAAACCTTGGGCATCCGCGAAATCCGTCAGCGCTACGAAATCCTCAAAGAAACGCTCGAAGCGGAAGGCGAAGTCATCCTGACGCATCACGGCAAGCCGTTTGCGCGAGTGTTGCCGATTGATCCGCCAAAACCGCGTCCGAAGTGGAAGCCGCACCACGAGTTGCGGGCGATGTTGCCGCAGCAAATGGTGCCAAGCTCGGTGTTGATCGCCGAGGATCGTGAGGATCGCTGATGCGACTGTACTTCGATACCAGCGCGCTGGCAAAAGCCTACATCAGCGAGCCCGGCAGCTCCGACGTTGACGATTTTCTCGGACGCGGCACGGCCGTTTTTCTGAGTGACTTGAACCGCATTGAACTGCGTTGCATGCTCGCGCGGCGCGCCCGTTCCGGCGAGATCAACGTGTTGCAGGAGCAAGCGATCTGGAGCGAATTTTTGTTGGACGCGTCGAACGAATTTTTCGAACCTGTTGCACTTCCGGTTTCATCGTGGATGATCGCCACTCAACTGATTGACCGGGTCGCGCCAATCGCGCTGCGCACCCTCGACGCGCTCCACGTCGCGCTGGCAAGCACGCTGCCTGGCATCGTCTTCGTCACCGCTGATCGCGCGCAACGCGCCGCCGCCACGCAACTTGGCATGCACACCGTCGGCATCGCGCTCGACTAATTTACCTACCTCGTGTTCAACGCCTGAACCGCTATCCAATCTATGAACGCTACCGAACAATCCTCCGCCCCCCACGACGAAAACCACATCATCGCCGAGCGCCGCGCCAAGCTCACCGCACTCCGCGAAAAAGGCCAGGCCTTCCCGAACGATTTCCGTCGCGAACATTTGGCCAGCGACGTGATCGCCAGCTACGGCGAAAAGACCAAGGAAGAACTCGACGCCCATGCCACGGAAGGCGCTGAGGTCACCATCGCCGGCCGCATGATGTTGAAGCGGGTGATGGGCGGCGCATCGTTCGCGACCGTGCAGGACATGTCGGGCCGCATCCAACTCTACATCAACGATGCTGGCGTAGGTGCTGCCGTGCACGAAGCTTTCAAGCACTGGGACATGGGCGACATTCTGGGCGCGACGGGCACCGTGTTCCGCACGCAAAAAGGCGAGCTCTCGGTCAAGGTCAAAACGCTGCGGCTGCTCACCAAATCGCTGCGCCCGCTGCCGGAAAAATTTCACGGCCTCACCGATCAGGAGCAGAAATATCGTCAACGCTACGTTGACCTGATCATGAGCCCGGAGTCGCGCCGCACCTTCGAAATCCGCTCGAAGATGATCGCCTTCATCCGCAATTTTTATGTCGAGCGCGGCTATCTAGAGGTAGAGACGCCGATGATGCACCCGATCCCCGGCGGCGCAGCGGCCAAGCCGTTCGTCACGCATTACAACGCGCTCGATCAGCAGATGTACATGCGCATCGCACCCGAACTTTATCTCAAGCGTCTCGTCGTTGGCGGCTTCGACAAAGTGTTCGAAATCAACCGCAACTATAGGAACGAAGGCACCAGCACGCGACACAATCCCGAGTTCACCATGCTCGAGTTTTACGAGGCATATCAGGACTACAACTACCTGATGGACCTGACCGAAACGCTGCTGCGCGACTGCGCAAAACACGTGCTCGGCAACACCACAATCAAGTTCGGCGAACTCGACATCGATCTCGGCAAACCGTTCGACCGCCTCACCATGGCGCAGGCGATCATGAAGTACAACCCGCACTACACGGAAGCCGAGTTGAACGACATGGAGTTCCTCAAAAACGCCGTGAAAAAAGCGGGCATTGAGGTGCGCGCCACCGACGGCCTCGGTGTGCTGCAACTCAAACTCTTCGAAGCCAACACCGAAGAAAAATTGATCCAGCCCACCTTCATCATCGCGCACCCGACGGACGTGTCCCCGCTCGCCCGCGCGAATGACGCCAACCCCGAAATCACCGACCGCTTCGAACTCTTCATCACCGGCCGCGAAATCTGCAACGGCTTCAGTGAGCTGAACGACCCCGAAGACCAGGCCGCAAGGTTTCACGCACAGAGCAAAGCCAAAGATGCAGGCGACGAAGAAGCCATGTTCTACGACGCCGACTACATCAAGGCGTTGGAGTACGGATTGCCACCGACAGCGGGTGAAGGGATTGGTATTGACCGGTTGGCGATGTTGTTTACGAACTCACCGACGATTCGCGATGTGATTCTGTTTCCGCAGTTGCGGAAGCAAGACTAAGATTTAGCTTGATTCCCTCAAACACAGCGACGACCGGTTGAAGCTAACGGACGAAAAATTATGAAGTATCGCGCGCCGGAAATCGTAATTTCAAGAGATGCAGTGTTTGCAAACGACAGGCTTAATCGGGAAGACGTCGTCGAATTTTTGGTGAACCACGTCGAGCAGGTCGATGCGCCCTATGTCATCGCCATAGACGCTCCATTTGGGAACGGCAAGTCGACACTCGTAAGGATGCTCGAAGCGAGTCTCGACAAAGAGACCGTCTCCGCAATCTACGTGAACCTGTGGGAGCACGATTTCACTGGCGACCCTCTCGTGCCGATTATCGTCGCGTTGCAGGAAGGTGGCACAAGCGAATCTAGTCGAAAACATTGGGAGTCCGCAAAGCGGTGGGGTGGAGCGATTGTCAAACATGGAGCGGTCGCGGCAGTGCGAGCAGCGACACTCGGGGTCCTCGACCTTGATAAAGACATAGAGAAAGTGGCGTCTGACGCAACCGGCGCTTTGACGAGCGACGTGGTCACAGCGTTTCAGGAAGAGCGAAAGAGCATTGCGGTGTTTAAGCAGGAAGTTGAGAAGGCTATTCAGGCGGGAACAAAAGAGGGACGCAAAGGCAAACTCGTCGTCATCCTCGACGAGTTGGATCGATGTCGTCCGTCGTTCGCGATCGAGACGCTTGAACGCATTAAGCATCTTTTCAATGTCGAGGGCTTGATATTTGTTCTCTCCGTAGATAAATCTCAGCTAGAAGCGAGTGTTGCCGCAATCTACGGTGAACGGATCGATGCTGGAGAGTATCTGCGCAAATTCTTCGACATGGAATTCGGTATTCCGGCGGCCGCAGATGATCGATTTACCGGTTCGCTGCTCAGCCGCTTTGAGCTTGACAATATCTTTTCCAGCCGAAAGGGAGCGACTACCTCTTCTGATCGTGACAACTTTGTGAAGTTCTTTACTAAGTTGGCTGATGCTTATTCACTTTCGTTGAGGGCTCGTGAACGATGTGGCGCGCGGCTATGCATCGTCTTAAGCCAGACAACGATTAGGGAATATCTCGACCCCGTTCTAGTGGCGCTTTTGATCGTAATTCGGGCACGCGATAAAGTTCTCTTTGACCGAATCACCAACGGGTTCATGGGTAGCGAACAAGTAATTGAAACACTCGAATCGTTGCCGCATTTTTCTGCGGACCAGCACAGTCCAATCCTCGGTGCGATTGAGGGCTATCTTCTCGCTGGCGACAGGAATGAGTCACGGCGCAATCAGAGGCTAACCGCGCTAAAGTCAGGTACAGCAACGGCTTCCGATGGTCGCGGAAGGCAGTATGAACATTCGCTTCGTTTGTACGAAAACTTGATCAACGGAGAGAGAGGCGACATTGACCTCAGAGCAGTCGCCCGTAAGGTAGACATTGCTGCGCATGTTCGTAACTAGTCGGCAGAGCGCTTTGCGCCGTCGAAAGAACAAGGTAATCAGTCGCGTTGTGCGTTTTCCAGAACGCGCGTTCTTCCGCGTCAGTCTTGAAGGCTGGCAGGGCTTTTAGTGCTTTGTGTGGCATACCGTTTCCGTTCCCGATCTTTCTAGTCTTGCTGTCATGGTTCGACAAGCTCACCACGAACTGAGACCTAACCGCGAACGGACGATCTAGCCTAGCTCATCGCCCGCCTGCGCAGGTGCGTCGGGCACCATGCTCAGGTAGTGCTCAAAGTCACTGCGCTTGCCCTTGCTCGCCTCTGCTTTGAGGTAGTCGAGCGTCATCACGGAAGCCATTTTTTCGGCAGCGGCGCTGGCAATAAATTGATTCACCGAGATGTCGTCGCGCGCGGCCAGTTCCTTGATTTTTTGATGGACTGAGTTCGGCAAACGAATAGTCAATGCGGTCATGGTTTTGTCCTCAACAGTTTCAAAAAATCACCGGGGGTAATGGCCTGTACATTCAATTCTTGAACGCGCCGAAAGTCCCTAACATTGTGGGTCACGATGAACTGGCTGCCAGACGCTACCGCGCACTCAAGCACCATGTCGTCATCCGGGTCACGCAAAAAAGGTCGCCACAAAAAGTGGACATCCTGCAAGTGCGCGACCGATGCCAGGTAGCGCAGAAAGCCCAGCGTTGCGTCACCCGTCACGCCAGGCGGCAAATGTTCTGGTCGGGTCAGGACTGCCTGCCATTCGATATAGAGCGTCACCGTAAGCGCGATTTCAAACTTGCGTGCTGGCAAGCTCGACACAATGTGAAAGCTGGCACCGTTGCGCGAGTGCGCGGCAGCCACAAGAACAGACGTATCGAGAACAATTCGCACGATTAGCGATTCAATATTTGGTTACACCGGCGTAACCGAATTATAACTCCTGAGAATTCAACTGTGTAAAGTCCGCACCACTACTGGGTGCAAGTTCGCGGCAATGACGAAGACTACGTGCCTATTCCACCTAATGCCTGTCGCGCCGTAACGATTCGCAACTCCAAGTTCGCGATAGGATCAAGGCAAGCCAGATCGTCATCACCCGTCACCAATCGCAGCGCGCCCGCAGCACGCGCCGCGTGAATGAAAGCATCGTCAGTTGAATCGCGCGAGTAACGCACGCTTGCGATTTGCGCCGATACGTCGACCCAGAATGCAACCGCGTTGAAGTCGTGCAGCAAACTGTGTCTGCGCTCCATCGTGATGTAGCGGTCAAACTTGGGTTTCCACATTCGCGATTTCAGCTCGGCGAACGTTTGTTCGGAGAAGACGATTTGCGCTTCTGCCAATAGTCGATCAACGAGTTGTGCGGGTGCGCCGTTGGGCGACAGCGCTGCGCTCAGCAAAACATTAGTGTCGACTACGACGCGGGAGTAGGCTGGTGGAAGTGCCTTCGCTGCCCCCATCAGCTTTCATCGGCGAGTAGCGTGGCCAGGCCGTCGTCGGTGAGTCCGTTCTTTGCGGCCTCGGCCGCGCTCGCACGCAGGTTGGTGCGCAGACGATCCGCGTAGAAGGCGCGCATGGCTTCGTAGTCCTGTGCGCTCACCATCACGCCGACCACGCGCTCATGCCGCATCACGCGCACCGGCTCGCGCTGCGCCAGGTCGATGAATTCACCGAATCGGGTTTTGGCTTCGTTGGCAGTGTAGGTTTGCATCGTTCGTCCTCGGGTTGGCCAATTCACAGTATTTCGCCTATTTTAGGCGAATCGTTCGATTTGTTCGAGTCCTGAATTTGGATTGATCTTGCCAGATCCGTAGCTTTGGCGTGAATTCGCGCCTGTGTGGGAATGATTTGTAGCTGCAACGGAAGCCTGATTGACAACACCCTCATGGCAAATGGTGGCATGCGATATGCTGCAATTCACGTATTCGCCACATCCCTAATGGAGCTGCCAAATGCATATTCGACGCGCTTACCGATTGCTTTTTATCCCGCTAGGTGCCCTCGCGCTCAGCCCTCCCGCACTTGCTCAGAGCAAATATCCTGATCATCCGGTCAAAGTCATCGTTGCACTTCCCGCCGGCGGCAGCGTCGACATGATCGCGCGTTCGCTCGGCCAGAAGTTGAACGTATCGCTGGGGCAGCCGTTCATCGTTGACAACCGCGCGGGGGCTTCGGGTCAGATTGGCATGCCTGTCGTCGCCAAGGCGCCCGCGGATGGTTACACGCTGACGGTTTCTCCGGCGTCCTTCCTCACAACGAACAAGAGTATTTTCAAAACCCTGCCCTACGACCCGGAGGCGGACTTCGCGCCAGTGTCGCGGCTGGTCAATCAGCCGATGGTGCTGGTCGTGAAGGACAAGCAGAAGTTCCCGACCGTGGCCGCGCTGTTGGCTGCGGCGAAGGCTGCGCCGGGCCAGATCACGTACGCGTCATCCGGGGACGGCAGCCCGCAACATTTGGCGGGGCTGATGTTCGAAACACGCACGCAGGCGAAGCTCCTGCACGTGCCTTACAAGGGCGGCGCGCCCGCGATCAACGACACGCTGGCGGGCAGCGTGGATGCGATGTTTGCGGTGATGCCCGAGGCCATCGCTCACATTCAGGCGGGCAAACTCCACGCGCTGGGCGTGATGAGTCCGCAGCGCTCGCCGGTGCTGCCAAACGTTCCGACGATGGCCGAGAGTGGGTTCGCTGACCTGAGCCTGTCAGCATGGATCGGGCTTTTCGCGCCCGCAAAAACGCCGCGTCCGATCATTGATCAGCTCAACCGCGCCGTGCAGGCCGCGCTTGACGCGGAGCTAAAAGCCAAGCTGGCTGAAAACGGCATGGAAGTCGCAGCCAGCACGCCGGAAGAGCTTCAGCGCCTGATGGCCAGAGACGTCAAGCTGCATGCAGAACTGGTTAAGGCTGCTGGATTGATACCGCAGTAGCGCGCCCGATAGGGGCGGCGGCGGAGAATTTCAAGGCTCCAAACCTTGAAAAAAAACTCTAATCAGATCGCTTGAAAGGCATTGCCACAAACACATTTTTGAGGTCACGAGCGCTGTTCATTTCTCTTCAGCGCCAATCATCAAAAAGGAAATTGGCAATGGCAAACTTGATTCGCTTTAATGGAGTTCCTGCCGTCCGCTGGACGCCATTCGGTGTCGCCGGAGGGAGCGTGGCCGACGTAGACCGCGCCTTCGATTCGCTCGCTTCGCGCATGTTTGCCGATGCTTTTGCGGGTGCAACGACCGCTACCGAGCTTCGCGCCGACGTGCGTGAAACGGCCAACGCCTACATCGTGCAATTTGACGTGCCTGGCGTGGCCAAAGAAGACATCACGGTCGATGTTGACGACAAAAGTGTTCGCGTCGAGGCAGCGTTCAAACGCGAAACCGGCGATGGCGAAACCTCGGTATTGACCGAGCGACTGGCAGGCACGCTGTCGCGTGCGTTCAAACTGCCTCAAACTGTGGATGCAGATCAGGCGGGTGCCAAGCATGAGCACGGCGTTCTTACGCTGACGCTTCCCAAGAAAAACGCGACCCTACAAAAGCGTCTGACCATCAATTAAAACGCATCCCGTGGTAATCAACTCTCGTCTGTAATGACCATTTAACGTGGGTTAGCGCTAGATTTATGCCTGAAGTCGATTCACGGCATTTTTCGGCGCTAGCCCGTTATAAGCGG
>JAYWAQ010000408.1:0-1668 GCA_043782305.1 Burkholderiales bacterium | reverse complement strand
GCAGCTGCGTCCAGTTCGATCAAGGCGCTTTTTGCAACAGGTTTTTTTCGCGACGTACGCATCGAGGCACTTGACGGCGTGGTGATTGTTTCGGTCGTTGAGCGGCCAACCGTTGCGTCTATCGACATCACGGGTGCCAAGGAATTCGACAAAGACACGCTCAAAAAAGCGTTACGCGACGCCGGACTGTCGGAGGGGCGCATTTTTGACCGCGCCATCCTCGACAAGGCCGAGCAGGAGATCAAGAAACAGTACCTGTCGCGCGGCCGCTATGACGTGGAGGTGACCACCACCCTGACGCCACTCGAGCGAAATCGTACGGGTGTGTCAATCGTCGTCAGAGAGGGTGACGTTGCCCGTATCGACACCATCAATATTGTCGGTGCCAACGCAGTGTCGGAAAAGACGCTGTTGTCAGAAATTCAATTAGCGACGGGCGGCTGGTTTTCCTGGTACACGAAGGACGACCAGTATTCCAAGCAAAAGCTGCAAGCTGATCTTGAAGTAATACGCAGCTATTACACCAACCGTGGTTATCTCGAATTTACGGTTGACTCGACGCAAGTATCACTGTCGCCTGATCGAACCAAAGTGTTCCTCACCATCAACATTAGCGAAGGCGCGCAATTTACCGTATCCAGCGTAGCGCTCAGCGGTGATTTGTTGGTGCCCGAAGCGGAACTGCGTTCGCTCATTCGTGTGCAGCCCGGAGATACATTTTCAAGAACCCGTCTGGCCGATAGCGCAAAGGCAGTCAGTGATCGCCTTGGTCGCGAAGGTTACGCGTTCGCGGGCGTCAACGCGATCCCGGAGATTGATCGCGAAAAGCGCACGGTTGCATTCAACTTTGTAGTCGATCCTGGTCGTCGAGTTTATGTTCGTCGTATCAACGTTTCCGGCAATGCGCAAACACGGGATGAAGTCATCCGCCGTGAATTGCGCCAGCTCGAAGCGTCCTGGTATGACCAGAGCAAGATCCAGCGCTCGAAAGTTCGCCTTGACCGTCTCGGGTTTTTCTCCGAGGTGACCATGGACAACCAGGCCGTTCCCGGTGCTAGCGATCAGGTGGATATTGACGTGGCTGTGACAGAAAAGAACACCGGCAGCCTTAATGCGGGCGCTGGTTATTCGAGCGCTGACAAACTGGTGCTGACCGCATCTATATCGCAGAACAACGTGCTTGGTACGGGCAATTCCCTCGCGTTGCAGGTCAATACCAGCAGAACCTCAAAGACAGCTGTCATCGCATACACCAATCCCTATTTCACGCCCGACGGCATCAGTCGCGGCATCGACATTTATCGTCGAACTTACGACCCGACGACGACTGGCGTAGGCAGTTACAAGCTTTCGACTTACGGTACCGGCGTGCGCTTTGGTATTCCGATTAGCGAAACCGATAGTGTGAGCGTAGGCTTCTCGGCTGAAAATTCAAATCTTCAACTCTATCCAGGCATCAGCCCGCAGCGGTTTTTCGACTATGCCAACGAATTTGGCTACAACAGCAACACGTACAAAACGTCAACGGGATGGGCTCGTGATACCCGTGACAGCCTGATTTATCCGACACGTGGCTGGTTGCAGAGTATCGGCGTTGAGTCGACGTTGCCGATCACGAGCATGAAGTTTTTCAAGGTGAACTATCAGGGGCAGGCCTTCATTCCGCTG
>JAYWAQ010000407.1:0-1669 GCA_043782305.1 Burkholderiales bacterium | reverse complement strand
AGGCGCCGCGTCAGGTAGCCCGCTGTCGCGAATCTGTGCGCGACTGCTGAACTTCACCGAGCCGACACCTTCCGGAACATTGATGCGACCGCAGATGTTGCCGAACGAATCGACATATTCCTCAGTGCTGAACGACGGCGAAATGTCGATCACTTCGGGCTGCAACAAATCGTCACGGCGCGACGGATGAACGTGCAGCAGATAAATCACAGCCATGGGTGCCGTGATGGCAAGTTCGATGTCATATCCAATCTGGATCAGCATAAATTTCTCTTCAAAGCGCATTCTTTTGCGGCGGCACGGAGGTGCCTGATACTTAGCCCCATGCGAGACGTCTAGTCGTTAGACGCATTGTTCATGCCATGTCGAGCGCGCAATATCGGCGCGCGATGTTCGTCGCTGTAGGACAACACGCCGTGCATCGTCGATTTTTATATAATTATGGGTTCGGACACCGTGGCGCTTTGATTTACCCATTTTGGGCGAGTCGAGGGCACACGGGTTGACGGTCGGCCACAAGCCCCAGATCGTTCAACCCGTGCAGAGCGTGCGCGAGGCCGTGAATACCCAGTTTTGAATTGCCCTCAGGGGCCATGCGTCAACACCCAGCGACGTGCGGCATCACCAAACTCTTGAGGAAGAACATGTCACAGCAGCACTTAACGGGCGCGGAAATCGTCATCCGCTGTCTCGCCGAAGAAAATGTCGAATTCGTTTTCGGCTATCCGGGCGGCGCGGTACTCAATATCTACGACGAGATATTCAAACAAGACAAATTCAAGCATGTGCTGGTCCGGCACGAGCAGGCCGCTGTTCATGCGGCCGATGCGTACTCGCGCTCAAGCCAGAAAATCGGCGTCTGCCTCGTCACCTCCGGCCCCGGCGTAACCAACGCGGTTACCGGTATCGCCACGGCCTACATGGATTCGATTCCGATGGTCGTAATCAGCGGTCAGGTGCCGACGCACGCAATCGGTCAGGACGCGTTTCAGGAATGCGACACCGTTGGCATTACGCGTCCGTGCGTCAAACACAACTTCCTCGTTAAGGATGTGAAAGACCTCGCGCTGACCATGAAGAAGGCGTTCTACATTGCCTCCACCGGTCGCCCCGGTCCGGTGCTGGTGGACATTCCGAAGGATGTGACCGCGAATAAATGCGCGTTCGAGTATCCGAAAGAAATCACGATGCGCAGCTACAACCCTTCAGGCAAAGGGCACAGCGGGCAGATCAAGAAAGCAGTGCAGCTCTTGCTCGACGCCAAGCGTCCGATGATTTATGCCGGCGGCGGCGTAGTGTTGAACGACGCCTCGGCACAGTTGACGAAGCTGGTACGCATGCTCGGCTCGCCGTGTACCAACACGCTGATGGGGCTCGGCGGTTTTCCCGCGAGTGATCCTCAATTCGTGGGCATGCTCGGCATGCATGGCACTTACGAGGCCAATCATGCGATGCAGGACTGCGACGTTTTGCTCGCAGTTGGCGCGCGCTTCGATGATCGCGTGATCGGCAATCCGGGCCACTTCTTCCGCGATGGTCGGAAGATTATTCATATCGACATTGATCCGTCGTCGATCTCGAAGCGGGTCAAGGTTGACGTGCCGATTGTCGGCTACGTGCGTGACGTGCTCGACGAAATGATCAGCCAGATTCAAGCGAGCGACAAAAA
>JAYWAQ010000406.1:0-1670 GCA_043782305.1 Burkholderiales bacterium | reverse complement strand
CGCGCCCGGGAACGCCATCAAAGATCCAGGTGTGGCGCGACGGCAAGACGGTTGATCTCACCGTGACGCTGGATGAATACAAAGAACAGACGCAGTTGGCATCGCTCGATAAAGCCACGCCAAAGGCCAAAGTGGTTGAGACGCCTGACACCAAGGAAGATCGCCTCGGCCTTTCGCTCCGCGCACCGAACGAAAAAGAGCGTGGTGCTGCCAAGCTTGCTTCAGGTGGCGCTGTGGTGTCGGACGTGTCGGAGAAATCGTCGGTGCGTGCGCTAACTGAAGGCGACATCATCGTCGGCGTCACCCGAAAAGGTAAGTCAACTGCTGTAACCAGCCCGTCGCAGCTGGCTGAACTCATCAAGGGTTCCGAGAAAGGTTCGACTCTGGCTTTCCGTGTCAAACGCGCCACTGATCGTGCAGGCGCTGAATACAACGAGTTCTTCGCGCCGGAGAAACTGCCGGAATAGCGCTTACCAAACACGCAAAGCCGCTAAAATCAGCGGTTAGCCACGAAAAGGCCACGGGATGAGCGACCAGCTTTAACCCGGTGGCCTTTTCCTTTTTCACTATGCAGAACATCCGTAACTTTTCCATCATCGCGCACATCGACCACGGCAAATCAACGCTGGCGGATCGGTTCATCCATCGTTGTGGGGGGTTGTCGGATCGTGAAATGAGCGAGCAGGTGCTTGACTCCATGGATCTGGAAAAAGAACGCGGCATCACGATCAAGGCGCAGACGGCTGCGCTGACGTACCAGGCCAAAGACGGGGTTGTCTACAACCTGAACCTGATCGACACGCCAGGTCATGTGGACTTCTCGTACGAAGTTTCGCGCTCTTTGTCCGCATGCGAAGGTGCGTTGCTCGTGGTTGACGCATCGCAAGGCGTCGAGGCGCAAACGGTCGCCAACTGCTACACCGCGATTGAGCTGGGCGTTGAAGTAGTGCCGGTACTCAACAAAATTGACTTGCCGAGCGCCGATCCCGAACGCGTTAAAGACGAAATCATGGATGTCGTCGGCGTCGACGCGTCCGACGCGGTGCTTTGTTCCGCCAAAACTGGCCTCGGGATTGATGACATTCTCGAAGCGCTGATTGCCAAAGTGCCCGCGCCAAGCGGCAACGTGGATGCGCCGCTCAAGGCGCTCATCATCGACAGCTGGTTTGATAACTACGTCGGCGTTGTCATGCTGGTTCGTGTGTTTGATGGCACGCTGAAACCGAAAGAAAAAATCAATTTCATGGCGACGGGTCGCAACCACTTGTGTGAACAAGTGGGCGTGTTCGCGCCGCGCTCCACGCAGCGTGATTCCTTATCGGCCGGGCAAGTGGGCTTCGTTATTGCCGGCATCAAAGAACTGGACTCTGCCAAAGTAGGCGACACCATCACCCACACGCAAAAGCCCGCTGCTGAAGCGTTGCCGGGCTTTAAGGAAGTCAAGCCACAGGTGTTCGCGGGCCTCTACCCGGTCGAGTCTAACCAGTACGAATCGCTGCGCGATGCACTGGTCAAATTGAAGCTCAATGACTCGTCGCTGCATTACGAACCTGAGGTGTCGCAGGCGCTCGGTTTTGGCTTCCGTTGCGGCTTTCTCGGCCTTCTGCACATGGACGTCGTGCAGGAGCGGCTTGAGCGCGAATACGATCAGGATCTGATCACCACCGCGC
>JAYWAQ010000405.1:0-4777 GCA_043782305.1 Burkholderiales bacterium | reverse complement strand
TTGGTGGCGAGGATTACTTCCTTGACCGTGCCGTCGGTGGCGCGGTTGACGAGGCGCTCCAGATGAATCTGCGCGGGGCCGACGCCGTCGAGCGGCGAGATGCGACCCATGAGCACGAAGTAGAGCCCGCTGAACGCGCCGGACTGCTCTAGCGTGATCTGATCGGCCGGCGTTTCGACCACGCAGAGCAGCGCCGGGTCGCGCCGCTTGCTCGAACACAGCGAGCAGATCGGCGTCTCTGACAAGGTGTTACAGCGCTCGCAGGAACGCAGTTTTTCCAGTGCACCTTCGATTGCGCGCGCGAGATCGGTGGCGGCTTCGCGCTTGTGCTGCACGAGATCAAACGCGATTCGCTGCGCCGCCCGCGGGCCAATGCCGGGGAGGACTTTCAGCGCGTCGATGAGGGTTTTGAAGGAGACGGGGGTGGTCATGGTCGCACTCCTCCGACGGCGACAGCTGCGGGTCGTGTCCCCTCTCCCGCAGCGCGGGAGAGGGCTAGGGTGAAGGCGGTGGATTTACTCGCCATTTCACGATGAGAGCGCTCATCGACCGCCCTCACCCGCCCTGTCGGGCACCCTCTCCCGCGCTGCGGGAGAGGGATTTGTGCGTGAAACTTCGCTTTAGCTTTTTGCGGCCAGCCCCATTTCACTTGGGCATAGGTGCAGAAAGAGCTAATAGTCGACTTCCAGCCATTTACCGCACCTAGCCCCGAGGCAACGGCGCCTCCACCAAAAAGCTGATAAGCAATCAAGCGAAATCTAGAACGGAAGTTTCATACCCGGCGGCAGGTTCATGCCTGCGCCGAGTGAGCCCATTTTGGCCTCGGATTGAGCCGCGAGCTTGCGCGTGGCGTCGTTGATCGCGGCGGTGATGAGGTCTTCGAGCATGTCCTTGTCGTCCATTACGCCGGCGTCAATCTGCACGCGCTTGCAGTCGTGCTTGCCGGTGATCGTGATCTTGACCATCCCTGCGCCAGCCTGGCCCTCAACTTCCATCGCGGCGATTTCTTCCTGCGCTTTTTTGAGGTTTTCCTGCATGCGCTGTGCCTGTTGCATGAGGCCAGCCATTCCGCCTTTACCGAGCATTTGTGTCTCCAGAAACTGTTAATCGTTGGCCTGAATGCTACCTGCGCGGACACGGCCCTGACCTTCGGTTAACAGCACCTGAACGGCAGCGTCAGCCATGAAGGCGATCTCTGCGGCGGACTGCTTTTCATCCTTGACCTGCTTGTCGCGCACCGCGACCGATTCACCGGCGTTGTCGGTGAGTTCGATCTCAAGTTTCAGCGAGCGGCCGAAGTATTCGGACAGCGTGCTGGCGAGGCGCTCTTTTTGCGTGGCCAGTGGACGCTTGTCTTGCGGCAGCGCGAGTTTGATGAGGTTTTTGTCCCAACTGATGAGCGAGCTGTGACGGGCGAGTTCGCGAGCAACGGCGGCCAGCGGGAGCGCAGTGACGAGGCGTAGCCAGTCACCGTCGAATTCGCGTTGGGTGGGTTGATCGTCGGCTGCGCTTGGTGTTTGCACACCCAGCGTTGCTTGAGGCGCAGACGGTTTGGCCCCCTCTCCCGCAGCGCGGGAGAGGGTTGGGGTGAGGGCGGTTGCTTGAGGTTTAGCGTCTGGAGGAAGTGCGGATTGACTCTCCGTTCGACCGCCCTCATCCGCCCTGTCGGGCACCTTCTCCCGCGCTGCGGGAGAAGGATTCGTTGCTCGCGTTGGGGGCGGAGTGGTGGCTGTGGACGATGTCGATGCGGAGGTAGCAGCCCGCTCCCGCACCGGCTCATTGCCATTGCTCGGCGCAAACGCAAGCAAGCGCAAAAAAGTCATCATCAACGCCGTCTGCTCATCCGGTGCCAGGCGCAAATCATCCCGTCCATGTAACGCGATTTGGTAATAAAGCTGCGCCTCTTCCGCGGTCAGCGCCGCAGCCAGTCGCGCGATATGCGCATGATCAGGATCGTCCGCATCCACGCTCGCGGGCACGGGCTGCGCGAGCGCAATTCGGTGCAGCGCGCGGGCTAGTTGCGCGAGCGCGTCGTCCGCCGCGAGCGCCTGCTCGAAGCATCGCTCCACCTCCGCTGCCAGCGCCGCCGCATCGCGTGCAACCACTGCATCAAGCACGCGCCACACAAAATCTCGGTCCACGTTGCCTAGCATCTGGCGAACCTGGTGCTCTTCGACCTTGCCGTGGCCAAACGCGATCGCTTGGTCGGTGATTGACAGCGCGTCGCGCATCGAGCCCTGCGCCGCCTCGCCAATCAGACGCAGCGCGGGGGCATCGAAAGGCACGTTCTCGGCGGTGAGCACTTTGTGCAACTGCTCGGCGACGCGCTCTGGCGGAAATTGCTTCAGCGCGAATTGCAAACAGCGCGACAGCACGGTCACAGGAATCTTCTGCGGATCAGTCGTGGCGAGCACGAATTTCACGTGCTCCGGCGGCTCTTCGAGCGTTTTCAGCATCGAGTTGAACGCGCTCTTCGACAGCATGTGTACCTCGTCGATGAGGTACACCTTGTAGCGTCCGGCAGTGGGGGCGTAGCGCGCGTTGTCGATGATTTCGCGCATGTTGTCGACGCCGGTATTGGACGCGGCATCGAGTTCGAGCAAATCGGGGAAGCGGCCAGCGTCGATGTCGAGGCAGGTTTGGCAAACGCCGCACGGGGTTGGCGTCACACCCGTTTCGCAATTCAGAGTTTTCGCGAGGATGCGGGCAATCGTTGTTTTGCCGACACCGCGCGTGCCAGTCAGCAAATACGCCTGATGCAGGCGGCCCGTCTCCAGCGCGTGAGAAAGAGCACGCACCACATGTTCCTGCCCCATCAATTCGGAGAAGTTACGCGGGCGGTATTTGCGGGCGAGAGCGAGAGAGGCGGACACGAATGGAGCCAGTGAGGAACTGGGTCAATTGTAGGAGGGCTGGGGGTTCACCCACCAAGTGGTTCGACAGGCTCACCACGAACGGACATGGGTGGCGATTGACGCGTTCGCACGTAGGTCGAGCGAAGCGACGACCCTCAAGCGAGGAGCGCCGACTTTTGCGTCTAGACGGCGATGAGTGCGAGGCGCATGGGCCGCAGACAGTACGATTAGTACGGCAAGGCCCGTGCAACGAAGCAATCGCGCCGTATAGACGCAAAAGTGGTGAGCCGTTCCCCCGGCACTGCTTGGCTCGCTGTGGCTGCTTCCTTCCGGACCTGACCAGATTCACAAGTTAGACATGCGGGGCGACCCACCACTTGTGATTATAGGGCCTCGTATACTCCACAGCCCTGAATCCCGAAGTCCCTCTTTCCCCACGCTGATGCCCCCCTTTCGCGCTATTGCAGTTGTGCTGGCCGTGCTGGCCGCTGCTGCTGCCTTGCTGCTGCCCGTCAAGTTTTTGACGTGGGCGGAGACGCGTGCGGTAGATGCGGTGGTGGCGACGCCGAGTGCGGTGAACGCGACGCCGTTGCTGCGTGTGGCGCTGATGGTGCACCCTACGATTTATTACACCGATCCGAACGGCGAACTGACGGGGTTGGAGTACGACCTGATCAGCGCGTTTGCGCAAACGCAGCACACGAAACTCGCCATCAAAACGTTCGCAACGCCAGATGCGGCGCGCCTCGCACTGTTTCGCGGTGAAGTGGACGTAGTCGCCATGGGCAACACGGCCGACGGCTTGAGCGCCACCGAGGTTGCGACGAAGGCGCGCTATCAGGAAAGCGCGTGGCTGCTTCTGAATTCACCACAAAAATTTACGCCAAAATCATTCTCCGAGCTGCTGCCAAAGCGGGTGGTCGTCAGCTCACGTATCTACACGCATCCACGCATGGCGGAGCTGCGCCGGAAGAATGCGACGGTGCTGTTCGTTGAGGACACGAAGAACGACGACGAGTCGCTGATCTCGGCGGTGGGGGACGATGATGTGCAGTACGCCATCGTCGAGGAGGATACGTACAACGCGAGCCGACATTTTCACTACGATGCGCAGCGGGCCTTCGTCGTGCAACCGCCAATGTCGCGGGTGTGGTTGTTTGCGCACCATGCATTGGCCGAGCGCGACAGTGCGAACGCGTTTCTGACGCGCATCACGCGGGACGGGCAAATCACGCGGGTGCTGGATCGTTATTTCGGCTTTCCGCAGAAGATCAGTCCAGCTGACATTGAAGAGTTCAGTGAGCGCGTGAACACGGTGCTGCCGCGCTACCGGAACTGGTTTCAGCAGGCGCAGGAAACTTACGGCATCGAGTGGCGGCTGTTGGCGGCGCTGTCGTACCAGGAGTCACACTGGAATTCCGACGCGACCTCCGAAACCGGCGTGCGCGGCATCATGCAATTTACTGAGGACACGGCGCGGCGCTACAACGTGGATCGTCTCGACCCGCGCTCCTCAATTCTGGGCGGCGCGCGCTACCTCAACGAGCTCAAGCGCGACGGGCTCTCGGCCCGCATTCAGGAGCCCGACAAAACATGGCTTGCGCTGGCGGCGTACAACATCGGACTGGGGCATGTTGAGAACGCGCGCATCCTGACCCAACGCGCGAAGAAGAACCCGGACATGTGGCCCGATGTGCGCCGCCATTTGCCGCTTTTGGCCAAGCCCGAGATCGCAGCGCAGTTCAAACAGGGATTGTGCCGCTGTGGCATGCCGGTTGAGTATGTAGAAGCTGTGCGGGCGTATTACGACGTGCTGCTGCGGCTGGAAGCGCCACACCAGCCGAAACTGCGGGCGCAGTTTTAGCAACTGTAGACGTCGTTTTAGGAACTACGGTGGATTTTCACGAATCGCCGCGCAGTTC
>JAYWAQ010000404.1:0-1674 GCA_043782305.1 Burkholderiales bacterium | reverse complement strand
GGTCGCCAGCCCCGATTACCTGCGACGCAAAGGCGTGCCGACGCATCCGAACGAGTTGGCGCAGCACGACTGCCTGTTGTACTTGCGCGATACGCCGGGGCAGAGTTGGTCGTTCGTGAAGCGCAGCGCGCGTGCTATAGAAGAGCGCGTGATCGTGTCCGTGCATGGTCCGCTGCGAGCAAACAACAGCGAGGTATTGCGCGAAGCGGTGCGCGGCGGGTTGGGCATCGGTTTGCTGCCCGATTTCACCGCCGTCACCGACTTCAAAAAAGGCGATTGGCGGCCGGTGCTACCGGACTGGCAGCCCGACGGTTTCTTCGGCGAACGGCTGTACGCGATTCGCCCCTGGGCCGCGCAAGTACCACGCGCAGTGCAATGTTTTGTTGACCATTTGCGCGAGGCGTTTGCTGGCGGATTTCCGCTGAATGATCAGCCTACTCGGGCGTGATGCCCAGTCGCGTTATCAACGCGGCCCACGACTTTTGCTCGGCGACAATGAAGCGATCCAGATCGGCCGCCGTGCCGGGGCGAGGGTAGGCGGCCATTTCTTTGAATTTGGCAATGACGTCGGGACGCGCTAGTGCTTCGTTGATGTCCGCGTTGAGCTTACTTATGATCGCTGCGTCGACACCCTTTTTGGCGAGCACGGCGAACCAGCCTTGCGCGACGGTGTTCGGCGCGGTTTTACTCGCGAGCGGATATTTTTCGAGGCCCGGCTCAACGCGATCACTCATTGATGCCAGCACGCGCAGCTTGCCGCCCTGCACCATGCCGAGGATCGGCCCGAGCGTTTCGAATACGGCCTTGGTCTGACCGCCCATCGTTGCCTGAATCGCCGGTGGCCCGCCCTGACAATGCACGTGCAAATATTTTGTGCCGCTGTTGAGCCCCAACAATTCCGCTGCCAGATGCGGCACCGTGGCACGGCCCACATCGGCCAGTTCGATGTTGCCGGGAGAAGCTTTGGCCGCAGCAACTAAGTCCTCCAGTGTCTTGTAAGGCGAATCGGTCGGCACTGAAATCACCAGCGGCGAGGTCGCCACCATCGCCACCGGCGTGAAGTCTTGTGGGTAGTCAAATTTCACGCCCTTGATCGTCTTCGGCACAATCGCGATGGCCGAGCCCTGCGAAAAGATGAAGGTGTAGCCGTCGGTCGGCGCGGACAGGCCCGTATTCATCCCGATCACGCCGCTGCCGCCCGGTTTGTTGTCGATCACCACTTGCTGGCCCCACTTGTCGGTGAGCTTGGTGCCGAGATAGCGCAGCAGCACGTCAGGTGCGGAGCCTGCAGGAAACGGGATGACAAATTTCACCGGTTTGCTCGGCCACGGATCGGCGGCGAAGGTGGGCGTTGAGAGGCTAACCAAAGCAAGGGCGCTGGCAGCCGTGCGTAACGAAAGACGAATTTTCATGATGATCTCGAAAAAGAAAAAGTTGCAGGGTGTGCAACGCGCCCCCCACGTGTTCACAACCTTCAGGTCGCAGCCTCCAGACACCGCTCAGGCCGCCAGTCATACAACCATTCCACCGCATCAAAAAAGCGCTCCGGCGTGCGGCCCTTCCATAAGCTGTTGCGCACCAAACGTTCAACCCCGCTTGCGTGATAAATGCGCCCCATCTCGCGCACCGACAGCACGACGCGAGCCGTTCGAGCCACGCGGGCGCGCTCGTACA